>NZ_VHLC01000058.1:0-53854 GCF_006547355.1 Myxococcus sp. AB036A
TCTTCAAGGGCTACCGCCCGCAGTTCTACTTCCGCACCACGGACGTGACGGGCTCGGTGAAGCTGCCGGAGAACGTCGAAATGGTGATGCCGGGCGACAACATCGCCATCGAGGTGGAGCTCATCACTCCTGTGGCCATGGAGAAGGAGCTGCGCTTCGCTGTTCGCGAGGGTGGCCGCACCGTGGGCGCCGGCGTCGTGGCGGAAATCATCGAGTAATGCCGGGTCGGCCGTGAGGCCGCCGGGCTCACTGTCCCGATTCCGAGGGGAGGGCTGCGTTGTGGTAGCCTTCCCCTCTCGTATCTGGTGAGGTAGGTCATGCCGAAGGGCAATCGTTCCATTATTTCGCTCGAGTGCACTGTGTGCAAGGAGCGGAACTACACGACCACGAAGAACAAGCGGAAGAGCCAGGACAAGCTCGAGCTGAGCAAGTTCTGTCCTCGTTGCCGCAAGCATCAGGACCACAAGGAAGGTAAGGTCTAGGTCGGTAGTTCAGGGAAGGTTCTAGGCCAGTAGCTCCAACGGTAGAGCAGCGGTCTCCAAATCCGCGTGTTGGGGGTTCGAATCCCTCCTGGCCTGCCAACTCTCAGTAGTCGCGGGGCCCCCGGTACCTGGAGGTGCCGGGGGTTCCTGTGTTTTCGCAGTTTCGCGAATTCGCATCCGCAGTACCTCGTGAGGCACCATGGCGACGGCATCAGAGGCCAGCCAGCAGGCTAACCGCTCGGCGATGGATCCGAAGCGGCTCGTGGTCATCTTCTATCTTCTCGTCGGCATCGTCCTGGCCCTCTTCCTGGAGCGTCTGCTCGGATTGCTGTGGGCGCGATTCAGCTGGAGCGACCCGGTCCTCATCGAGGGCTTGGACTGGAAGGTGTCCACCCTGGTGGGCTACGCGCTGGCCGTGGGACTGGCTGTGGGGGCGTACTTCCACCCGCGCACCCATGCGCTGTCCATCGATGTGGCTTCGGAGTTGATGAAGGTCACCTGGCCCACCTGGTCGGAGACCAAGGCGTCGACCATGGCCGTCGTCGTGGCGTCCCTGGTTGCCGCCGTCATCCTCTTCTGCATCGATACCGCCGCCTACAACCTGATGGTGGAGTGGCTGCCGGCCATGTGGGGGAAGCTGTAATGGCGATGAAATGGTACGTGGTCCACACCTACTCGAACTTCGAGAACCAGGCGAAGAAGAGCCTGGAAGAGAAGGTCCGTCTGGAGGGCCTTCAGGACCAGTTCGGTGAAATCCTGATTCCGATGGAACAGGTCGTCGAAATGGTGAAGGGCGAGAAGAAGACCTCTCGCCGCAAGTTCTTCCCCGGCTACATCTTCGTGCAGATGGAGCTGAACGACCGGACGCTCCACCTGGTGAAGAACACGCCGAAGATCACCGGGTTCCCGGGAACGGCGCAGAATCAGAATCCGTTGCCCATCTCCGACCAGGAAGTGGCGCGGCTGACGTCGCAGATTTCCGAAGGCACGCTCAAGCCGAAGCCCAAGGTGCAGTTCGACGACGGCGACACGGTGCGCGTCATCGACGGTCCGTTCGCGAACTTCAACGGGACCGTGGAAGAGGTCAATGCGGAGAAGGGCAGGGTGAAGGTGCTGGTCAGCATCTTCGGCCGTGCCACCCCGGTGGAGCTGGACTTCATGCAGGTGGAGAAGACCACCGGCTAGCAGTTGATGCCGCGCCGTGCACTCCTGTATGGCGTGCGCGGCGTTCGCATTTCTGGTCCCCGTATTGGGGCCGGACTCATGGGTGGGAGGGCTTCCCCGTCTGGTGGCCCGCTCGCACCACCCACTCGAAAGGCAGTTGTCGTTCGATGAAGAAGATCACAGGTCAGGTCAAGCTGCAGATCCCCGCCGGCAAGGCGAACCCCGCTCCGCCGATCGGCCCCGCGCTCGGTCAGCAGGGCGTGAACATCATGGAGTTCTGCAAGCAGTTCAACGCGAAGACCCAGGCGGAAGCCAAGGAAGGTCTCATCATCCCGGTGGTCATCACCGTGTATGCGGACCGCTCCTTCACCTTCATCCTGAAGACCCCTCCCGCCGCCGTCCTCATCAAGAAGGCCGCGGGTCTCCACACGGAGAAGAAGAAGGGTTCGGGCGCGAAGAAGCCGGGCAAGGAGAAGGTCGGGCAGATCACCCGCGCTCAGCTCGAGGAAATCGCGAAGAAGAAGATCCAGGACACCACCGCCGCGTCGCTCGAGGCCTGCATGAGCACCATTGCTGGCACCGCACGCTCCATGGGCATCGACGTCGTCGGCTAGGCCGCCGCGCACCCACTCACGACAAGGATTTCTGTCATGGCTAAGACTGGGAAGAAGTTCCGTGCGGCCGCCGCTCTGGTTGACCGCGATAAGCGCTACGCCGTCGCCGAGGGCTTTCAGCTCCTGAAGAAGACGGTGGAGGCTCGCTCCACCAAGTACGACCAGACGGTCGACGTCTCCATCAACCTGGGCGTGGACCCGAAGCACGCGGACCAGATGGTCCGTGGCGCTGTGGTGCTCCCGCACGGCACCGGCGCCACCGTGCGCGTGGCCGTGTTCGCCAAGGGTGAGAAGGCCACCGACGCGACCAACGCCGGCGCGGACGTGGTCGGCGCCGAGGACCTCCAGAAGCGCATCGAGGAGGGCTTCCTCGATTTCGACACCGTCATCGCCACCCCGGACATGATGGGTGTCGTCGGTCGCCTCGGTAAGGTGCTCGGTCCCCGCGGCCTGATGCCGAACCCGAAGGTCGGCACGGTGACCATGGATGTCGCGAAGGCCATTCGCGACGCCAAGGGTGGTAAGGTCGACTTCCGCGCCGAGAAGGCCGGTATCGTCCACGCGAAGCTGGGCAAGTCCTCCTTCGAGGTCGAGAAGCTCGAGGCCAACTTCAACGCGCTGGTGGACCTGGTGATGAAGCTGAAGCCGGCCGCCGCGAAGGGCGTGTACCTCCAGGGTATCGCCATCTCGTCCTCCATGGGGCCGGGCATCAAGCTCGACACCATGGAAATCAAGACGCGCCACGGCTAATCGCCGTCCGGTCGCACGGACAGGGGGATGCAACCCTGACTACGGGTCAGGGCTGTTGCCTGTCTGACGTCACAGGTTCGAAAGTTCTGGATCTTTGCTGAAGCCGGGGGTATAGGCCCCCGGCTTTTGCAATTGGGGCGCCACGTCGTGAGGCGCGGCGTCCCGACACCTGGTTCATGACAGCAGGGACCTGGGCGAAGAGGATGCATGTTCCGTTGGCAGCCGGGCAACCGGCCGGACGGCACCTTCGACCCCTGGTTCAAACGACCGCAAGGTCAGCCCTGCCGAGACTGGAGGTGCGGTGTGGTGCCTCTCGAGGCTCCTCTCGCTCTGCCACTTTGGCCCAGGCATCACGCCCGTCCTGAAAAGGCGGGCCCAGTAAGGAGGTGAGTCAAAGTGCTGAAGAGCGAGAAGGAAGAGATGATCAAGGAGCTCCACGAGAAGTTCTCGAGGACGACCTCCGCCGTCGTCGCCGAGTTCACCAAGGTGGACGTGGAGACGGTGACCAAGCTCCGCAAGAAGTTCCGCGAGGGCAACGTCGAGTACAAGGTCATCAAGAACACGCTGGCGCGCCGTGCCGCGCAGGGCACGTCCGTGTCGGTCATCGCTGATGACTTCACGGGCCCCGTGGCCCTGTGCATCAGCTACGGCGACGTGGTGGCTCCCGCGAAGATCCTGGTCGAGTTCGCGAAGGACATCGAGGACAAGATCAAGATTCGCACTGCCGTCGTCGAAGGCCGCAAGGTCGACGTCGCCGGCGTGAAGGCCCTGGCGAAGCTGCCGGGTCTGCCCGAGCTTCGCGCGCAGCTGCTGGGCGTCATCAGCCAGCCCGCGAGCAAGCTGGTTCGGACCATCGCGGCTCCGGGTTCGCAGCTCGCCCGAGTCGTCCAGGCCAACGCGGACAAGGCGCAGGGCTGAGAAGCCCTCATCTGTTCGAGAAGTTTTTCTACCGCAACCTCTCCGGCCGGAACTCTCCAAAGGGGGAGTTGGCCGTTAGTCGAAACCAGAAGGACACATTTCAATGGCTGACCTGAACGCGATTGTTGACCAGCTTTCCTCCCTGACCGTCCTCGAGGCGGCCGACCTCGTGAAGCAGCTCGAGAACAAGTGGGGCGTCTCCGCCGCCGCCGTGGCCGTTGCCGCGGGCCCGGCCGCCGCCGCCGCTCCTGTCGAGGAGAAGACGGAGTTCACGGTGGTGCTGGCCAACGCCGGCGCCAACAAGATCAACGTCATCAAGGAGATCCGCGCGATCACCGGCCTGGGCCTGAAGGAGGCCAAGGACCTGGTCGAGGGCGCTCCGAAGAACGTCAAGGAAGGCGTCAACAAGGACGACGCCAAGAAGATCAAGGACCAGCTCACCGCGGCTGGTGCGACCGTCGACATCAAGTAGTTTCTACAGGGACTGTCCGGTTTTCCGGGAAATTTCGGGCAGCCTCCTGACCGGATGTGCAGGCCGGCGCTCCCTGAGTGGGGGCGCCGGCTTTGCCCATTTGACCGTTGCAAATTTCCCGGCGCCGCCGCGCGTTACTGAAGTTTGCCCGCCCGAGCAGTCGTCCCCGGAGCCAGAATGCCGACGCAGATCCAGAACAATTTCCGCGTGCGGAAGACCTTCGCGAAGATCGCGAAGATCATCGACATTCCCAATCTTATCAACATCCAGAAGCAGTCCTACGAGAAGTTCCTCCAGGCGGACATTGCCGCCGACAAGCGCGAGGACCTCGGTCTTCAGGGCGTCTTCAAGTCGGTGTTCCCTATCCGCGACTTCAACGAGACCTCCTCGCTGGAGTTCGTGAGCTACCACCTGGAGCGCCCGAAGTACGACGTAGATGAGTGCCACCAGCGTGGCATGACGTATTCGGCGCCCATCAAGGTGGTGGTGCGCCTGGTCGTGTGGGACAAGGACGAGGAGACCGGCGCCCAGTCCATTCGCGACGTGAAGGAGCAGGAGGTCTACTTCGGCGAAATCCCGCTGATGACCCAGAACGGCACCTTCATCATCAACGGTACCGAGCGCGTCGTCGTCAGCCAGCTGCACCGAAGCCCGGGCGCCTTCTTCGACCACGACAAGGGCAAGAGCCACTCGTCTGGCAAGCTGCTCTACAACGCCCGCATCATTCCCTACCGCGGTTCGTGGATCGACTTCGAGTTCGACCACAAGGACCTGCTGTACGTGCGCATCGACCGCCGCCGCAAGCTGCCGGCCACGGTGCTCATCCGCGCGCTCGGCGCCGTCCCGGACACCGCGAAGAAGAACCCGCTGGAGTTCAAGGGCTCCACCGAGGAGATCCTCAACTACTACTACGCGACGGAGACGATCTACCTCCACAGCGCGGAGGAGTTCGAGAAGAGCGTCGAGCTCGAGCTGCTGCCCGGTCAGCGCGCGACCCGCGACATCAAGGCCAAGACGGGCGAGCTGATCGTCAAGAAGAACCGCAAGTTCACCCGCGCCGCCATCAAGAAGCTCGAAGCGGCGAAGATGAAGACGCTCCCGATCGATGCGGACGAGCTCTTCACCAAGGTGTCCGCCTACGACGTGGTCGAAGAGACCAACGGCGTGGTGCTCCTCGAGTGCAACGAGGAAGTCACCCAGGAGAAGGTCGACGAGCTCCTCAAGCACGGCATCAAGGAGTTCAAGGTCCTCTTCATCGACAACCTCAACGTGGGCCCGTACCTGCGTGAGACGTTGATGCTGGACAAGCTCGAGACCCCCGAGCAGTCCATCATGGAGATCTACCGCCGCCTGCGCCCTGGCGATCCGCCGACGCCGGAGACGGCCATCAACCTGTTCACCAACCTGTTCTTCAACCCGGAGCGCTACGACCTCTCCAAGGTCGGCCGCCTCAAGCTGAACTTCAAGTTCGGCCTCGAGGAGCCGCTCGACGGGCAGATCCTCACCAAGCGGGACATCCTCGAGGTGATCCGCTACCTGATCGATCTGAAGAACGGCAAGGGGACCATCGACGACATCGACCACCTGGGCAACCGCCGCGTCCGCGCGGTGGGCGAGCTGCTGGAGAACCAGTACCGCATCGGCCTGGTGCGCATGGAGCGGGCGATCAAGGAGCGCATGAGCCTCCAGGAGATCGAGACGCTCATGCCGCACGATCTCATCAACGCCAAGCCCGTCACGGCGGTCATCAAGGAGTTCTTCGGGTCCAGCCAGCTGTCGCAGTTCATGGACCAGACGAACCCCCTGTCCGAGGTCACGCACAAGCGGCGCCTGTCGGCGCTCGGGCCCGGCGGCCTCACCCGCGAGCGCGCGGGCTTCGAGGTGCGCGACGTGCACCCGACGCACTACGGCCGCATCTGCCCCATTGAGACGCCGGAAGGTCCGAACATCGGCCTCATCGCGTCGCTGTCCACCTACGCGCGCGTCAATGAGTTCGGCTTCGTCGAGACGCCGTACCGCAAGGTCGAGGCGGGCGTGGTGACGACCGACGTGGCCTTCTACTCCGCTCTCGAGGAGGAGAAGCACACGATCGCCCAGGCGAACGCGGAGACGGACAAGAAGGGCAAGTTCGCCAACGCGCTGGTGTCCAGCCGCCGCGGTGGTGAGTTCGTCCAGGCTCGCGCCGAGGACGTGGACCTGATGGACGTGTCCCCGAAGCAGCTCGTGTCGGTGGCCGCGTCGCTCATCCCGTTCCTGGAGAACGACGACGCCAACCGCGCGCTCATGGGCTCCAACATGCAGCGCCAGGCCGTTCCGCTGCTGCGCACCGCGGCGCCGCTGGTGGGCACGGGCATCGAGTCCATCGTCGCCCGCGACTCCGGCGTCACCTGCGTGGCCCGGCGCGACGGCATCGTGGAGAGCGTGGACGCCGGCCGCATCGTGGTGAAGGCGGACGTGCCGGCCTCGCTGAGCGATGTCACGAGCGAGGTCGACATCTACAACCTGCTCAAGTACCAGCGCTCCAACCAGAACACCTGCCTCAACCAGAAGCCCATCATCAGCAAGGGCGACCGGGTGAAGAAGGGTGACGTCATCGCCGACGGTCCGGCCACCGAGACGGGCGAGCTGGCGCTGGGCCAGAACGTGGTCGTCGCGTTCATGCCGTGGCAGGGCTACAACTTCGAGGACTCCATCCTCATCAGCGAGCGCATCCTCAAGGACGACGTCTTCACGTCGATCCACATCGAGGAGTTCGAGTGCATCGCGCGCGACACCAAGCTGGGCAAGGAGGAGATCACCCGCGACATCCCGAACGTGGGTGAGGAGGCCCTCAAGGACCTCGACGAGAGCGGCATCATCCGCATCGGCGCCGAGGTGAAGCCCGGCGACGTGCTGGTGGGCAAGATCACCCCGAAGGGCGAGACGCAGCTGTCTCCCGAAGAGAAGCTGCTGCGCGCCATCTTCGGCGAGAAGGCCGGCGACGTGCGTGACAGCTCGCTGCGCGTCCCGCCGGGCGTGGTGGGCACCGTCATCAACGCCAAGGTGTTCAGCCGCAAGGGCGTGGAGAAGGACGAGCGCGCCAAGCAGATCGAGTCCATGGAGGAGGCGAAGCTCCTCAAGGACCAGAACGACGAGATCAAGGTCCTCCAGGACAGCGCGTTCGGCCGCATCCGCGGCCTGGTGCGCACCAAGGAGGTCCAGGGCAAGCTCGTGGACGACAAGGGGAAGATCCTCCTGAAGAAGGGGGACATCCTCGACGACGAGCTGCTGTCCACGGTGCCCTACAAGTACTGGGGTGAGATCTCCGTCGGCGACCCGCTGGACTCGCGCCTGCGCGACATCCTCCGAAACCTGGAGGAGACGAAGGAGGCCGTGAAGCTGGCCTTCGGCGAGAAGATCGCCCGCATCAAGAAGGGCGACGAGCTGCCGCCGGGCGTCATCAAGATGGTGAAGGTGTACGTCGCCATCAAGCGCAAGCTGGCCGTGGGCGACAAGATGGCCGGCCGCCACGGAAACAAGGGCGTCGTGTCCCGCATCCTCCCCGAGGAGGACATGCCGTACCTGGAGGACGGGCGTCCGGTGGACATCGTCCTCAACCCGCTGGGCGTGCCCTCGCGCATGAACATCGGGCAGATCCTCGAGACGCACCTGGGCTGGGCCGCCAAGGGCACCGGCGAAGCGCTGCAGCGCTACGTCGAGGCCAACTGGAGCTCGGACGCCATCAAGGAGCGCCTCAAGGTCATCTACAGCGACCCGGCGTTCGACGAGTTCCTCGACAAGCTCGACGACGAGGAGATCAAGCAGCTGTGCCTCCGCTCCAAGCGGGGCATCCACGTCGCCACGCCCGTCTTCGACGGCGCGCAGGAGACGGAGATCCACGCCCTGCTGGACGAGGGGCAGCTGCCCCGCACGGGCCAGATGGTGCTCTTCGACGGGCGCACCGGTGAGCCGTTCGACCAGAACGTCACCGTGGGCGTTATGTACATGCTGAAGCTGCATCACCTGGTGGATGAGAAGATCCACGCCCGCTCCATCGGGCCCTACTCGCTCGTCACGCAGCAGCCCCTGGGCGGCAAGGCGCAGTTCGGCGGTCAGCGTCTGGGCGAGATGGAAGTCTGGGCGATGGAGGCCTACGGCGCGGCGTACACGCTGCAGGAGTTCCTCACCGTCAAGTCGGACGACGTGGTGGGCCGCACGCGCATGTACGAGGCCATCGTCAAGGGCGACAACGTCCTGGAGAGCGGCCTGCCCGAGTCGTTCAACGTGCTCCTCAAGGAGCTCCAGTCGCTCGCGCTCGACGTGGAGCTGCTGGAGAGCGCCCCGCCGGAGCGGCAGCGCAGCTTCGGAGGCGACTTCCTCGGCGGCGGTGACGGCGAGGAGCGCAAGACGGGAACCGAGGCCTGATTGCACGGAGCGCCCGCCTGACCGGCCGCCCGCCGTCCCGATAGGGGCGGGCGCGGCCGGGTCGGGGCGGGGGCCCGAATCAGCTGGCGGCCCTCCTGGAAGGGGAGGGCGCCCAACGAGATTTCGGAGGCAACGTGAAGGACATTTTCAACTTCTTCGAGAAGCCGAAGGACCCGCTGTCGTTCAACGCCATCCGCATCGCCCTGGCGTCGCCCGACAAGATTCGCCAGTGGTCCCATGGCGAGGTGAAGAAGCCGGAGACGATCAACTACCGCACGTTCAAGCCGGAGCGGGACGGGCTCTTCTGCGCCCGCATCTTCGGGCCGGTGAAGGACTACGAGTGCAACTGCGGCAAGTACAAGCGCATGAAGCACCGCGGCGTGGTGTGCGAGAAGTGCGGCGTGGA
This sequence comes from Myxococcus sp. AB036A, assembly GCF_006547355.1. Classification (NCBI taxonomy): domain Bacteria; kingdom Pseudomonadati; phylum Myxococcota; class Myxococcia; order Myxococcales; family Myxococcaceae; genus Myxococcus; species Myxococcus sp. AB036A. The sequence goes on from NZ_VHLC01000058.1 coordinate 9,211, forward strand.
GGTCATCCAGTCCAAGGTGCGCCGTGAGCGCCTGGGCCACATCACCCTGGCCACGCCGGTGGCCCACATCTGGTTCCTCAAGTCGCTGCCGAGCCGCATTGGCAACCTGCTCGACATCACGCTGAAGGAGCTGGAGAAGGTCCTCTACTGCGAGAGCTACATCGTCCTCGATCCGAAGGCGACGCCGCTGCAGAAGGGCGAGCTCATCAGCGAAGACAAGATGCACCGGCTCTTCCAGGAGCACGGTGAGGACTCCTTCACCACGGGCATGGGCGGCGAGGCCGTCCGCGAGATGCTCAAGTCGCTGGACGTGGAGAAGCTGTCCGAAGAGCTGCGCAAGGACATGCGCGAGACCACCAGCGAGGCGAAGCGGAAGAAGTACGCCAAGCGCCTGAAGGTGGCCGAGGCGTTCCGCGTCTCCGGCAACAAGCCTGAGTGGATGATGCTGGACGTGATTCCGGTGATTCCGCCGGACCTGCGCCCGCTCGTTCCCCTGGACGGTGGCCGCTTCGCGACCTCCGACCTGAACGACCTGTACCGCCGCGTCATCAACCGCAACAACCGTCTGAAGCGCCTCCAGGAGCTGAACGCTCCGGACATCATCATCCGCAACGAGAAGCGGATGCTGCAGGAGGCCGTGGACGCGCTGTTCGACAACGGCCGCCGCGGGAAGACCATCACGGGCCCCAACAAGCGCCCGCTGAAGTCGCTGTCCGACATGCTCAAGGGCAAGCAGGGCCGGTTCCGCCAGAACCTGCTCGGCAAGCGCGTGGACTACTCGGGCCGCTCCGTCATCGTCGTGGGTCCCGAGCTGCGCCTGCACCAGTGCGGCCTGCCGAAGATCATGGCGCTCGAGCTCTTCAAGCCGTTCATCTACAACAAGCTCGAAGAGAAGGGTTACGTCACCACCATCAAGTCCGCGAAGAAGATGGTGGAGAAGGAGCGTCCCGAGGTCTGGGACATCCTCGAGGACGTCATCCGCGAGCACCCGGTGCTCCTCAACCGCGCCCCCACGCTGCACCGTCTGGGCATGCAGGCCTTCGAGCCCGTGCTGATTGAAGGCAAGGCCATCCAGCTCCACCCGCTGGTGTGCGCCGCCTTCAACGCCGACTTCGACGGCGACCAGATGGCCGTGCACGTGCCGCTCTCCATCGAGGCTCAGATGGAGGCCCGCGTGCTGATGATGTCGACGAACAACATCCTCAGCCCTGCGAACGGCAAGCCCATCATCGTCCCGACGCAGGACATGGTGCTCGGCATCTACTACATGACCCGCGCCCGCGAGTTCGCCAACGGCGAGGGCCGCGTGTTCGCCTCGCCGGACGAGGTGCGTGCCGCGTACGACCACGGTGAAGTGCACCTCCAGGCGAAGGTCGTCTGCCGCATCGACGGCAAGCGCAAGGAGACCACCGTCGGCCGCGTCCTCCTGTGGGAGGTCGTCCCGCGCGCGGTGGGCTTCGACGCCATCAACAAGGTGCTCGACAAGAAGTCGCTCGGCGGCCTCATCGACCTCTGCTACCGCCTCACGGGTGAGAAGGAGACGGTGCTGCTCGCGGACCGCGTGCGCAGCCTCGGCTACTACAACGCCACCCGCGCCGGTATCTCCATCGCGCTCAAGGACATGATCATCCCTGCGAAGAAGCAGGTGTTCCTGGACGAGGCGCGCGCGGTGGTGTCGGAGATCGAGAACCAGTACCTCGAGGGTCTCATCACCGACGGCGAGCGCTACAACAAGGTCATCGATATCTGGGCGGAGATCACCGAGAAGGTCGCCCAGGAGATGATGCAGCAGATCTCCCAGGAGGAGACGTCCGGGGACCGCGACGGCAAGCGCGAGACGCGCAAGCAGCCGTCCTTCAACCCCATCTACATCATGGCCGACTCGGGCGCGCGTGGTAGCGCCCAGCAGATCCGTCAGCTGGCGGGTATGCGTGGCCTGATGGCGAAGCCCTCCGGCGAAATCATCGAGACGCCCATCACGGCCAACTTCCGTGAGGGCCTCTCCGTGCTGCAGTACTTCATCTCCACGCACGGCGCCCGTAAGGGTCTGGCGGACACGGCGCTCAAGACGGCCAACTCCGGTTACCTCACCCGCCGTCTCGTGGACGTGGCGCAGGACGCCATCATCAACGAGTACGACTGCGGCACCATGGACGGCCTGTTCATCGGCGCCCTGGTGGAGGGCGGTGAGATCATCGAGCCGCTCGGCGAGCGCATCCTGGGCCGCGTGGCCCTGGATGACATCCTCGACCCCGTGACGGGCGAGGTGCTGGTGCGCGCGAACGAGGAGATCGACGAGGACCGCGTCCGCCGCATCGAGAACAGCGGCATGGACAAGGTGAAGATCCGCTCGGTGCTCACCTGCCAGGCCAAGCGCGGCATCTGCGTGGAGTGCTACGGCCGTGACCTGGCCCGCGGCCGCAAGGTGTCCGTGGGTGAGGCGGTCGGCGTCATCGCGGCGCAGTCCATCGGTGAGCCGGGGACCCAGCTCACGATGCGCACCTTCCACATCGGTGGTGCGGCGACGCGGCGCGCGGAGCAGTCCAGCCTGGAGAACCGCTACGCGGGTAGCGTGAAGTTCGCGGGCCTCGTCACCGTGCAGAAGACGGACGGCACGCTGGTGGCCATGAACCGCAACGGCGAAATCGTCGTCGTGGACGACTCGGGCCGCGAGCGCGAGCGCTACCAGGTCATCTACGGTGCCCGCATCCTCGTGAAGGAAGGCCAGCGCATCGAGCCGGGCGTCCTCATGGCGGAGTGGGACCCGTTCGCGATTCCGCTGCTGACCGAGGTCGGCGGTGTCGTGCGCTACGAGGACATCATCGAAGGCGTGACGATGTCCGAGGCGCTGGACGAGGTGACCGGTCTGTCGCGTAAGACGGTCATCGAGTCCAAGGACCCGGAGGCGCGTCCGCGCGTCACCATCCGCGATGCCAACGGCAACATGATGGACCTGCCCAGCTCCCGCAACCCGGCGAGCTACTTCCTGCCGCAGGGCTCCATCATCACCGTCAACGACGGCGATGAGATCCACCCGGGCGAGGTCATCGCCAAGGTGCCGCGCGAGACGACGAAGACCAAGGACATCACGGGCGGTCTGCCTCGCGTGGCCGAGCTCTTCGAGGCGCGCAAGCCGAAGGACGCGGCGGCGATCGCGGAGATCGACGGCGTGGTGTCGTTCGGCAAGGACACCAAGGGCAAGCGCAAGCTCATCATCACCCCCGAGGTGAACGGCGAGCAGCGCACGGACCTGGCCAAGGAGTACCTGATCTCCAAGGGCAAGAACATCAGCGTCCACTCCGGCGACCGCGTGAAGGCCGGCGAGGCGATGATGGACGGCTCGGCCAACCCGCACGACATCCTCAAGGTGCTCGGCGAGAAGGAACTCGCGCGCTACCTCGTGGACGAAGTGCAGGAGGTCTACCGACTGCAGGGCGTGAAGATCAACGACAAGCACATCGAGACCATCGTGCGGCAGATGCTCCGCCGCGTGCGCGTCACCGATGTGGGCGACACCAACTTCCTGGTCGATGAGCAGGTCGAGAAGTGGGTGTTCGAGGAGGAGAACGAGAAGGTCATGTCGGAAGGCAAGCGTCCCGCCGTTGGCGAGCCGCTGCTGCTCGGCATCACCAAGGCCTCGCTCTCCACCGAGTCCTTCATCTCCGCGTCGTCCTTCCAGGAGACCACCAAGGTGCTCACCGAGGCCGCCATCAACGGCAAGGTGGACTACCTGCGCGGCCTCAAGGAGAACGTCATCATGGGCCGGCTCATCCCCGCCGGTACGGGTCTGCCGAACTACAAGCACCTGGACATCGCGGTGGAGAGCCCCACCGACGAGGTCAACGAGATGGAGGCCGCTCTGGCCGCCACTCACGGCGACACCGGCCCCCTGGGCGAGCCTTCCCGCCCGGTAGGCACGCAGACGACCGGCGCGGCCTAATCCGCGCCCCAGCCGTCCTCAAAGCGTTCGCTGAAAGACAACCGCCGCTCCCAGAGCTTTCTCTGGGGCGGCGGTTTTCCTTTGTTTATGGCTAATCGCGTTATGGGCTCGTCGTTGGCTTGACGCTTATGGCGCGCTGCGTTAACTGTTGAACGCTGTAGTGACGCACCTGGTTACCGCCCGGCGAAAGCCGGGATAGGGGAGGACGGTATGGCCACGACGAAGACCGAGACCGAGGCGACGCAGAACGAAGTTCAGAGCTCCGAGGCCGCTGTGAAGAGCGGACTGGCGCAGAATGTGGAGAGCTTTCTGAAGGCCCAGATTTCCCAGGCGCAGAAGCGCATCGAGGAGCTGGAAGGCGAAGCGGGCAAGGTCGTGAAGACCTTGGAGTCCCGTGGGCAGGAGGCCGCCAAGGAGGCCCAGGCGCTGTGGGCGAAGTTCCAGGCCGGTGAGCTGCTGACGGACCCCCGCGTGCAGGAGCTGAGCAAGCGCGCCAACGAGGCCAGCACCGAGCTGAGCCGGCGCGTGGACGCCGCAGGCACCGAGCTGCGCAAGCGCTTTGACGGTATCCAGACGCGCGTCGTCGAGGCCGTGGGCGTGGCCAGCCAGGCGCAGCTGAAGGACCTCAACAAGGAGCTGGCGAAGCTGTCCCGCAAGGTGGACTCGCTGCTGAAGCCCGTTCGTCGGGTGAACGGCGCGAAGCCCGCGAGCAGCCCCGCGTCCTCGCCGCGCGCCTGAAGTCCTGTCGAATCCCGACAGGTAGTGTGACCTCTCCCTTTCTCGGAGTACGAAAGAGGAGGGGGAGGCACATCGCCGTCGTTCCCTTCACGTCGGGGGTGTGCTTATTTCGGCCGTTCCCCGACCGGGTCGGGCCTGAACGTCTGGCCTGTACACCTCCCGGAGAGACCCCATGGACAACAAGCCCGAGGCCCCCCGAGAGAAGCACTCCGTGACGGAGACGTTCGAGCGTCTCTGGAGCCAGGCGCTGCTGGCGGTGAACACGGCCGAGGAAGAAGCCTCACGGGCCGTGCAGCGCGTGGCCGCGGTGGCGGGTTGGAGCCAGGACGAGGTGAAGCGCCAGGCCCGGGAGTTCAGTGAGCGGCTGGTGGGCCACCGCAAGGACCTGGAGCACAACGTGGAAGAGCGGGTGCGCCAGGCCCTGACGAAGATGAAGCTGCCCCGCCGCGAGGAGCTGGCGGCGTTCGGAACCCGGCTGGACAAGCTGGCCGAGCGCATCCAGGCCCTGGAGCACCGGAAGTGAAAGCTCCCGCCCCTTCGGGCGGGAGGTCTTTCGGTACGCGGCTCTTCGAACGTCTCCACGCCTTCAGCTCGGGTTGTTCCCGGCTCCCGCTGCTCGCGGGGGCGGCGCTCGTCGTGTCGGCGCGGCTGGTGCCGTTGCTGGAGGAGCGGCCGGTGCAGCCCGTCGTTCCGGGCGTCGTGGCGGCGGAGGTCATCTCCCCCGAGGCGTCGCTCATCGATGCGGTGCTGGCGCGCCGGGCCCCGGACCTGGGCCTGACGCTGCGCCGGCAGCTCATCCAGGCCATCGCCGAGGAGGCCGGGCGGCTCGCGTATGATCCGCTGCTGATCCTGGCCATCATCGACGTGGAGTCGGATTTCACGGAAGATGCAGTGTCCGTGAAGGGCGCGCGCGGGTTGATGCAGATCAAACCGAGCACGCTGCACTTCCTGGCGGAGAAGGAAGGACTGCGCCTGTCCCGCGAGGAAGTGACCGCGGACACCGCGCTCTGCGTGCGGCTGGGCATCCGTTACCTGCGCTCGTTACAGGAGCGCTTCGGTGGGGACCTGGACCTGGCCCTGATGGCCTACAACGCCGGTCCCACCCGCATCCGCAATGCCATCAAGCAGGGCGAATTGGAGCGCTTCCGGCGCTATCCGCGTGCGGTCCGCCGGGACTTCCGGCGCTTCCGTGAGGGCCACGGGCTGGGCGGTGACTGGGCCTTGGCGCAGCGCGAGGTGCCTCCCGAGCCCATGCCCTGAGTGGGTGGGGTGAATCTCCGGGCAACTGGGACGCTCCAACGGGGTGTATGCGCGCCTTGTTCCGTCCCGCCGGGTGCGCTAAGCGTTGCAAGTGCCCGGGACTGTTGGAGATTCTCAGGAGTGACCCGCATGAAGAACCCCCTGTTCCCCAGCGCCGCGCTCGCCGCCGCCCTGGCCCTGGCCCCGTTCGGGGCGCACGCAGGCTCCATCTTCCTCAACGGCGTCAAGATTGACGGCGTCACCAACCAGAAGTTCGAGAAGGCCACCGTCCGCATCGACGAGGCCGGCAACGTGCACATCGACGCGCCGGGCTACGCGGCCCGCGTGACGGCGGTGACGCCTCCGGCCCCCGCCGCGTCGCCCCAGGCACCGGCGCCCGCCACCCCAGGGCCGGCCGCCCCCGCCGCGAAGGCGCCTCCCGCGGCGCAGCAGGCGCCTGGCGCGCCCACGGCCCCCGGGCGCCTCACCCAGCGCTACTGGCTGGTGACGGAGCAGACGGTGCCGGGGATGACGGGGTACGACATCGACGTGTTCATCAATTCCACGTGGCTGCGCAAGCTGCGAGGCAACGAGGACCAGGTGGTGGTGGACATCACCCGCAACCTGCGGCCGGGGGCGAACAAGGTGACGTTCATCGCCCGGAAGGGAAACGCCGGGGACGCGCGCAGCAGTTCGCCTGCCCACGTGTTTCGGGTCATTATTGGCGAGGGCAACGAGGGCGGCGGGAACGTGATGATCGACAATCCCATCCTCCGCTTCCAGAAGACGGCGGCGGACACGCAGGATGCGACGCAGGAGTTCACCCTCACCACGCGCTGACGGGTGCGGGGCTTCGGGTAACGGAGACAACCGTGTTCAACCTCGACGAGCGCTACCGCGGGCTGCCCGCCACGCGGGAACAAATCCTGGCGCTGCATACCTCCCTCAACGCGCCGCACGTGGCCATTCCGGGCAAGCAGGCCGGTCCGGCGCAGGCCTTTGTCGTGGGCCTCCGGGGAGGGCAGGGGACCGCGGCTGTCTTCGTGTACCTGTACCTGGCGGAGGCCGCGGACTGCGCGGTGTACCTGTCCGGCCGGCGCAACGTGTCAGCGGATGAGTACCGCGACGACGAGGGGGACGCGCTGGCCTTCGTGGAGTCGCTCGGGTTCATGATGGACGACGCCAACTGGCGCGCGATGGCCCCCGAGCAGCAGGACGAGCAGCTCAAGACGTTGCCGGTGTTCTTCAAGGACCCGACGCTCGTGCCAGCCGTGGTGGCGCGTGCCGAGGAGAAGAAGAACGTCACCACCACCCTGGGCCGCTTCCTGGCCGCCTTCTGAGTCACCGCCCCCTCACCCTCGTCGAGAGCCGCTCCCCATGTTCCGCCTTTCCTCCGCGTCCTGTTCGCTCGCGCTGCTGCTGGTGTCCTCCGGTTGCTCTCACACGCCCACGGAGAAGGAGAAGCGGAGCGCCGAGATTCACTACGACCTGGCGTTGCAGGCCCAGCAGGCCGGCGAGCTCCAGGATGCGCTGCGTGAGCTGCAGGTGTCGCTGAAGAACGACCCGGACTACCCCGACGCGAACAACGCCATGGGCATCCTGCTGCACCTGGCGTTTCGCCGTCCCGACGAGGCCATCAAGCACTACACGAAGGCGCTGGAGGTTCGCCCCGACTTCTCCGAGGCGCGCACCAACCTGGCCAACGTGCACCTGGACCAGGGCCGCTACGACGACGCCATCAAGCTCTATGAGCTGGTCCTCAACGACATGCTCTACCCGACGCCCTTCATCGCCCAGGGAAACCTGGGGTGGGCGTACTACAAGAAGGGCGAGCCGGACCGCGCGGTGGAGAGCATCAAGGCCGCGGTGACGACCAACCCCAACTTCTGTTTGGGCTACAAGAACCTGGGTCTCATCTACGACGAGACGGGGCGCACCTCCGAGGCGTGCCGCCAGTTCACGCACTACCGCGAGAATTGCCCGGACGTGGCGGAAGCGTACATGCGTGAGGGCGTCTGCCAGGCGAAGCTGGGGCAGGTCGATGCGGCGAAGGCAGCCTTCGCCACCTGTGAGACCAAGGCGAAAGCTGGTGAACAGGTGCTGAAGGACGACTGCCGGAGGCTGCTGGAAAAGCTCTAGCGCGTTGGGTATCTGGGGACCCGTGGACCACGTCGATTTCGGCAAATACCTGAGCCAGCAGCGAGAGCTCCGAGGGCTCTCGCGTGACGACGTCGCGCGGGAGACCAAGATTCCTCCCACGCTCATCACCGCGCTCGAGGCCGGTCAGGTGGAACGGCTGCCCTCGCGCATCTTCGTGGTGAACTACATCCGCGCGTACGCGCAGGTCATCGGCATGTCGCCGGAAGAGGCCGTGCTGCGCTACGAGGAGGTGGACAAGTCCGTTCCGGCGCCATCTCCCGTGCAGTTGGAGCAGGAGCGGCGCAAGCGGGCCTACGTGGGGCTGTCCGTGCTGCTGGCGGCCCTGCTCCTGGGCGTGTACCTGTTCCTGGTGCTGAGCGGAAAGCTTCCCAATCCGCTCGCGCGTTGAAGCATCTCCATGGAGCGATACGACGACGACGCGCTCGTGCTGTCCTCGGTGGACTATGGCGAGTCCGACCGGCTCGTCACCTTGCTGACGCGCGAGCATGGGAAGCTGACGGCCTTCGCCGCGGGCGCACGCAAGAGCAAGCGGCGCTTCGCCGGCGCGCTGGAGCCGTTCATGCGGCTTCGCGTGCACATCGTGGAGACGCGCGGCAGCACGGTGCGGCTGGACGGCACGGACATCGTCGCGGGCTTCTATGCGGCGCGCGAGGACCTGTCCCTGATTGCCCGGGCCTTGTACGCGGTGGAGCTGTGCCGCGAGCTGACGCGGGACCATGAGCCGCAGCCGGAGCTGTTCGCCCTGCTGGAGTCGTACCTGACGCGACTGGATGCGAAGGAGGCCGGGCCCACGTCGCTCTTGGCTTTCGAGCTGTCCGCGCTGGCGCACGCGGGGTTGATGCCTCGGTTTGATTCGTGCTCGCTGTGTGGCGGCGCTCCGGGCGAGCGGCCTCGTTTCGACCAGGCCCATGGCGGCGCGGTGTGTGAACCGTGTGGAGCCCGTGCTCGCGAGTCCGTGGTGGTGCCGGTGGCGCTGCTGTCGGGCCTGCGCGCGCTCCAGGAAGGGGCGCGCACGCCGCTGCCGCCGGATCTGCGCGCGCGTGCTCGCGGCCTGCTCAACGTCTTCATTGCCCACCACCTGGGTCGTCGCCTCAAGAGCGTGGACTTCATGTCCCAGGTGGGCCTGGATTGACGAAGTTCGGAAGCGAGGGGCTCATGCCGCCGCTGGATGTCGTGTGCTTTGGCGAGACGTTGGTGGACTTCCTCCCGGCGGCTTCAGGGCACCGCGTGCGCGACGTCCCCGCGTGGCATCCGTGCCCCGGTGGCTCGCCGGCGAATGTCGCGGTGGGGCTGGCCCGGTTGGGGCTGCGTCCGGCCATGCTGGGCGTGGTGGGCGCGGATGAGTTCGGGCACTTCCTTCGCGAGCGATTGGCGGCGGAAGGCGTGGACGTGAGTCACCTGCGCCAGACGGCGGAGGCTCGCACCGGGCTGGTGTTCATCTCCCTGGATGGGAAGGGCGAGCGCAGCTTCACTTTCTTCCGGACACGCTCCGCTGAGTTCCTGCTGGGACAGGCGGATGTCGACGCGGCGTTCCTGTCGGGGGCGAAGGCGGTGCATTGCGGCTCCAACTCGCTCCAGTGGCCGGAGGCGCAGGAGGCCGCGGTGCGGATGCTGGGGTTGGCGCGCGACGCGGGGCTCATCGTGAGCTGTGACCCCAACTTGCGGCTGCACGCGTGGGAGGACACGTCTCTCCTGAAGGGCCTGCTGGCGCGGATGCTGCCGCTGTGCACCGTGGTGAAGCTCTCCGAGGAGGAGATTGGCTTCGTCACGGGGACGGAGGTGCCCCACGAAGCGCTGACGCGACTGGCCGCGATGGGCGTGCCGCTGCCCGTGGTGACGCTGGGCGAGCGTGGCGCGCTGCTGCAGTGGAAGGGGGAGCGCATCCACGTCGCGGCGCCACAGACGCGCGTCGTCGACACCACCGGTGCTGGCGATGGTTTCGTCGCGGGCCTGCTGCAGGGGCTGGTGCGCTGGTTCGGCGGCGCTGAGGCGCTGCGCGATGCAACCGGTGAGGAGTTGGTGGCGCTGGCCACGTTCGCGTGTGAGGTCGGGGCCCGTGTCGTGGAGAAGCTCGGCGCGGTGGATGGGCTTCCCCGGGCGGAAGCCCTGGCTCAGGTCATGCCGTCGCGTCCGGACAGGTCTCGCGCATAGCGCTGTGACGGTGGTGTCGTCGCGTCCGACGAACAAGCGTCTGTTGTCGTGCGCATGGTTTGACGCGGGCACGTGTTCGGTGCCTGGGAGACGTCGCTCAGGGCGCCAGGGGTGTGAGCAGTTCGTAATCGAAGCGTTCGTACGGTGGCGTCACGGGCTGTCGACGCTGGTCGTATCGCTCCAGCACGTAGGCCGAAGGGTCTGAGCGCCTTCCTGCCGATTGGAGCCAATTCGCCAGCCGGCCGTAGGCCGCGTTGATGGCGTCCGCCGTGCCCTGCACCGGCGTCATGGCGTAGTCGCGCGCGGGAATCGTCAGGGCCTTCAGGCCTTCTGGGACCGCGTCGAGTCCTTGGACCTCGGTGGTGACCCAGTACTGGTAGACGGGGTCATCGCCCGATTGCTCGTGGTCGCTGCCCGGCACGCAGCCATGGAACACGTCGCGGTCCACCACTCCGGACAGTCCATCCAGGCGAGAGAGGAGTTCCAGCCACGCCAGCGGGACGCGGTGGCTCAGCTCGCTGCGCCGGCCGACCACCTTGATGCCCACCAGCTTGATTTCACCTCGGGAGACGATGGAAACGTTCATGGTTTCCGAACCCTCCACTTTGAAGCAGGTTCAACCTCAAGGGAAAGCCGCCGGATGCTGACGATTTCCCAGTTCGCGGACCGATGTGGCCTGGCACCGAGCGCGCTGCGATTCTATGAGCGCAAGGGCCTGCTGCTGCCCTCCGCCCGGCGCGCGAATGGCTACCGCGCCTATTCTCCCGGACAGGTCGGTGAAGCACGCTTCATCAGTAGCCTGCGCGCCGCGGGCATCTCCCTCTCCGCCATCCGTGAGTTCCTCCGAAAGGACGCACGGACGCGCGAGACGATGCTCACGTCGTGGCGGCAGGACCTGTCCGCGCGGCTGCTCTCGCTCCAACTGGCCGACCAGTACCTCCGGGGGCTCGGCGCGTCGTCGGGGCCGCGGGTCCATCTGGAGCACTGGGTCGAGCCGTCCGTGCTCGTGTGGTTCCCCGTCACTGCTCCGCCCGGGCCCCTGGCGTTCCGCGCCGCGGTGCCGGGGTGGAAGAAGGAACTCGAGCGCCGCGGCATCCCCGTGCTGACGAGTGGTTACGTCCGCACGCTCGACGTGGTGGACGGGCAGCTCCTGGGCGAGGTGGGCTTCCGCATCAAACCCCGCAGGCGGCTGCCTCCCGGGAGTCGGCGGCAGGAGATGGCGCCGACCCTGTTCGCGACGCTGGAGTGCGCCGTCCGTGATGACCAGTCCGCGCATCGCGTGTTCCGCTTCCTGGCCGAATTGGGATTCCGCCCCGATGGGCTCCACCTGGAGCGCTACCTGCCCGGTGTCGCCGACCGGTACCTCCTGATGCTGGGCGTGCAGCGCCTGCGTCCCGGGGTGGCGGACGGGGAAGGGGGCTCGTCCCCGATGGCCTCGGAATGAAAAGATGGAACGGCCCATGTCTCAGCCCGTCCCCCAAGCTGCCTCTGAGGAAGTGACACCGGCGCAGGCACCGCTGACGCTGCTGCGAATCCCAGGGGATTCCCCCGAGGCCCTGGACACCTTCTGGCTGCGCGAGGTCTTCCAGGGGGACCGGGTGCCGCAGCTCACCCTGCGGGCGGTGCTGCTCGGAAGTGGCATTGGTGCCATCACCTGCGCGACGAACCTCTACGCGGGCCTGAAGATGGCCGTGGCCTTTCCCGTGGCCATCACCGCCGCGTTGCTCGCGCACACGGCACACGGAGCGATGCGGCGCGTGGCACCGGGCGTCGCGGGTGCTCCGCTTTCGCCGCTGGAGACGTGCTCCGCGCAGGCCGTGGCGTCGTCCGCGGGCTATGCGACGGGCGGCGCCCTGGTGTCCGTTCAGGGCGCGTGGTTGCTCACAACGGGCAGTCATCCCCCCGGGTGGGCGTTGCTCGCGTGGACCTTCCTCCTGTCCGCGCTGGGCGTGCTCTTCGCGGTGCCCCTCAAGCGCAAGCTGGTGGACCATGAGCAGCTTCCGTTCGCCACGGGCACGGCCGCGGCGGCGACCATCCGTGCTCTTCACACCACGGGCGCGTCGTCCCGTCCGCGGCTGTCGATGCTGGGCCTGGGCGGAGGTATCGCCGCGCTCGTCACCCTGGTGCGGGATGGGCTGGGCCGCCTTCCCTATGTGTTTCCCTTCCCCGGAACGCTGAGCGGGATGTCGCTGGAGCGCCTGGGCTTTGGCTTCGAGATGAGTCTGCTCCCGCTGGGCGCGGGCGCGCTGCTGGGCCTGCGGCTCACGGCGTCCTGGTTCCTGGGCGCGCTGCTCATCCACGGAGTCGTCGCACCGCGCGTGTTCGCTTCGGGGCTGCTGCTGCCAGATGGAGACTTCCTCGCCTGGAGTCTCTGGCCCGGGACGGCGGCGCTCACCACCGCGTCGTTGTTGCACTTCGCGCTGGAGGGCCGCGTCTTGGGGCGCGCATTGAAGGGACTCTTCAAACGTCCCTCCGTGGCGCCCCATCCGGTGGATGTGCTTCAGGTGCCGGGACGCTGGCTGCTGGCGGGCCTGCTCGTGTTGACGCCCGCCACGCTCGCCGTGGCCAAGGTGGGCTTTGGCGTTCCGCTGCCACACGCCGCGCTCGCGGTGGCGTTGTCATTCGTGCTGTGTCTCATCGCCTGCCGCGTCACGGGGGAGACGGATGTCACGCCCGTGGGCCCGCTGGGGCAGGTGACGCAGATGACCTATGGCGTGCTGCTGCCACGCAACGTGGAGGCGAACCTCGCCACCGCGGGCATCACCGTCAACGCGGCGTCGTCCGCGGCGGACCTCCTCAGTGACGTGAAGACGGGACACCTGCTGGGGGCCCATCCCCGCCGCGTGTTCCTGGCGCAGCTCGTGGGTTGCGCGGTGGGGGCCGCCGCGGTGGTGCCGCTGTTCTTCCTGTTGGTGCCGGACCGTTCGGCGCTGGGGGGCGAGCGCTTCCCCGCGCCCGCCGCCACGGTCACCGCCAGCATCGCCCAGGTGCTGGCTTCGGGCCTCTCGGGTTTGGAGCCGGGCACGCGCGCGGCGCTCGGTTGGGCCGCGCTCGCCGCCGCTGTCCTCACGCTGACGGAGCGACTGCTTCCTGAACGGGTGCGACACTGGGTGCCGTCCCCCCTGGGCATGGGCCTGGCCTGTCTGTTGCCGGCGTCCACCGCGCTGGGGTTCTTCCTGGGCGGCGTGGCGGCGGCCTTGGCCCGCACGGCGAATCCAGGGGCGCAGGAGGGGCGGGTGGTGACGCTGGCCGCCGGCCTCATCGCGGGCGAAGGGTTGATGGGGGTTGTCATCGTCCTGAGCCAGGCGCTCTGGTAACGTTCGTTTCACCCCATGCGCTGTCCGGTCTGCCACCGCCGTCTCGCCTCCGGCGCGGTGTGTCCTGTGCATGGCCAGCGCGCTTCGTCGCCTGGCCCTGACGCCGAGCCCTTTCCGCTCCCGGACGTGCCAGGTTTGAGCCCCGCGGCCTTGCTGGGCTCGGGCGGCTTCTCACACGTCTTCACCGCCTACCGCGAGGAGGATGGCCGTGAGGTCGCGCTCAAGGTCGGACGGCCGCCTCACCGCGACCGCTTCGCCCGGGAGGCCGCCGCGCTCCGCCGCATCGGCGCGCCGACGACGCCCACGCTCCACCACTCAGGGGTTGTCCGAGGGCGGCCGTTCCTCGTCATGGAGCGGCTGCATGGCCAGACGCTCGCCGCGTGGATGGCGGCGTTGCCGGGTTCGGGCGCAGCGTCCGTGCCCCGCGTGCGCGAATTGCTCAGGGGCCTCTGCGCCGCATTGGAGCGCGTCCATGCCGTGGGCGTGGCCCACCGCGACCTCAAGCCGGAGAACATCTTCCTGCGCGAGGGTGGGGCGCTCAGCCTGCTGGACCTCGGGCTCGCACGCTTCCTGGACGCACCTGACGACGGAGAGCGCCCGGAGCCCGAGGGCTTGACGCTCGTGGGGCAGCGGCTGGGCACGCCGTATTACATGGCACCTGAGCAGTGCCTGGACGCGCGCGAGGCCGGCGCCGCCGCGGATGTCTACGCGCTGGGCGTCCTCCTGTACGAGTTGCTCACGGGCGCGCCGCCTTTCGTCGGCGGCGCCGAGGAGATTCGCCACGGGCACGTCAGCCTTCGCCCCGCCCGGGTGTCGGAGCGCGCGCCCGTGCCGACGGCGCTCGACGGGGTGCTGTCGCGGTGTCTGGCGAAGGCGCCCTCCGAACGTTTCTCGCGGGCTTCGGATGTGCTCGCCGCTTTCGATGCCGCGTGTACCCAGGCCCTGTCCATGGCTCCGCCGGAGGGCGTGCCCGCGGCGGTGCCCACGTCGTCCGTGCCGGGGGCCGGCGAGCGGTGGGTCGCGCTGCTGGGCGTCCGCGCGGACATACCGGTCGATGTGCTTCGGCTGACCTTCGAGCCTCAGGGCGGCACACTCGCGCGTGCCAGCGCACGGGGTTATCTGGTCGCGTTCTCCGAGTCCCTGTCCGCCGAGGCCAACCTTCGTGCAGGCGCACTGGTGGCGCGCAAGCTGATGGAGGAGGGCAAGGCCGCCACCGTCCTGCACCTGTCGCGGCTGCACGTTCTTCCGGGCGCCACGACCACGCGGGTCGCGGGGCCTGCCTTGGAGTCCGCAGGAGACTGGTGGCCGGAAGACCTCGCCCTGGGAGAAGCCCGCGTCACTGCCTCCGCCGCGGCCAGGTTGGGGCCGGGCGCCACGGAGCACTCGCCCGATGGCGCGCGCCTGCGATTGCACGACGGGGGCGCCGCCACGTCCTCCGCGGATGCACCGCCCCTGTCGGGCCGCGATGCCGTCCTGGCGGCGCTGGAGGCCGAGGCATCACGCTGCATCGAGGAGGGGGTCCCAGGGATATGCGTCCTCACGGGTGACGTGGGGCACGGCACGTCCCGCGTCCTGGAGGCACTGTCCACCCGGCTGGAGGCCGCGGGGCGGTGCCTCGTGGTGCGGCTCCGCGCGCCTTCTCCGGACGCCGCGTCCTCGGAGTCGCTGCTGGACGCGCTGCGGGCCACCGCCGAGCCGGCCCGTGTTGTCCAGGCACCAACGCGTCCACTCGCGGATGAGCGACACGCAGCCGCGCGCTGCCTCGCTGAGGGACTCCAGCGGCAGGCCCAGGCGGTCCCTCGCGTGTTGCTCGTCGACGACGCGCACCTGGCGGACCCCACCAGCCTGGATGCACTGGAGGTCGCCACCTTGGCGGGTGTGCGTGCACCGCTCTGGGTCTGCGTCGCCGCGAGGCCCGCGTTGCTCGGGTTGCGACCGCACCTGGGCGAGCGCAGCGCCCGCGTCGCGCGAATCGCACTGCCGCCGCTGACGCCCGAGGCGAGCCGTTCCCTGTTGCTGCATCTGCTGCGCCCCGCCGAGCATGTCCCCGAGCCGGTGCTGGCGCGGTTGGAACAACTGGCGCAGGGCGTCCCCTTGTCGTTGGTGGAGCTCGCGGGCGCGCTGAGGGCCGCGGGTGCCTTGAGGGCGTCTCCAGGAGGCGGGTGGTACATCGCGCCGGACGCGTTGCTGGACGTCTCCGTGACGCCGCTCTTCGAGCGACTCGCCGCGCGGGCGTTGGCCGGGCTCCCCGCGGCACACCGCATCCTGGCGCGGCTTTGCGCGGTGCTGGGCACGGAAGTGGAGGTGTCCCGCGTGGATGCCGCCCTGCGACACCTGGAGCCGAGCGAGGAGCTGGCGCGCGTGACGTCGCTCGACGCGGGGGCCGGACTCCAGCGGCTGGCGCGCTCGGGGCTGTTGCGGCCCACGGCTCCGGGCCACTTCGCCTTCCGCCACCCCTTGCTGCGCGAGGCGTTGGAGGCGTTGCTGCCGGCTTCCTCACGTCGCGTCCTCCACGCCGCGGCGCTGCGTGCCACGCCCCGGGACGGGATGGCCGAGCGCCGTCGCTGGGCCCACCATGCCGCGGCCTGTGGTGCTCATGCGGAGGCCATCACCGCGTTCCTCTCGCTCGCGGAGTCCGCGCGCCGTGCGCACCTGTCCGTCGAGGCGGAGCAGCACTACACGCGCGCGCTCGCGTTGTTGCCGGAGGGAGATGTGGAGCGCCGGGCCCTGGCGTTGTCGGGGCGTGGGCGCGTCCGTCACCGGCTTCAGCGCTTCCGGGAGGGGCTGGCGGACCTGGGCGCCGCGCGGGCACTGGCCGTGGCCCGCGGTGACGAGGCCCAGCAGGTGGAGTTGCTGCTGGAGGAAGCCACCGCCCGCGACTGGATGGAGGACGTGGAGGGCTCGTCGGCCTGTACACGTGAGGCGCTGGAACGCATCGAGCGGCTGGATGAGCCTCGCCTGTCCCTGCGCTGCTCGCTGGCCCGGGGCCGGCTCCACGTCCGGCTGGGGGAGTGGGGCGCCGCCGTGCGCGTTCTGACCGGCGTGGTGGAAGGCGCGGAGCGGGCGCATGACCACGAGACGCTCGTGGTGTCGCTGGCGCTGCTGGGCTCGGCGCTCACGTTCCTGGACCGGACCGACGAAGCCGCGGCCCGCTTCGACATGGCACTGCTGCGCTGCGAGCAGGCCGGGGACGCACTGCACCGGGCCGCTACGCTCATCAACCGTGTGCTGCTGTGGTTGCGCCTGGGGAATGTGGCTCGGATGGAAGAGGACCTGCGCCGCGCGATGGCGCTGGGCCGGGAGCTGGGCCATGCGCAAGTGGAGCGCTGGTCCACCTTCAACCTCGCCGAGGTGCTCTACATGCAAGGCCGTCTGGAGGAGGCGCTGCCGCTGGCCCGGCGTGTTCACGAACTGGGCGTGCGTTTCTTCCGTGAGCACCCTGTCCCGGTGGATGCGTTGCTGCTCGCGCGCATGGCCGCCGCGCTGGGCGACCTGGAGGAGGCGACGCGGCAGCTCCGGTGGATTGACGCCCACTGTCCGCCCGAATCGTTGCCGCCCACCGCCGTCATGCGGAGGCTGGTGGAGCTACAGGTCCAGGACGCACGGGGCGGCGGCTCGGCGCGGGAGGCGTGGCTGGCCCTGGCGGACGACGCTGACACCCTGGCTTCGGCGGATGAGAAGGCGGAGATTCTCCTCCAGGCCGCCCGGGGCGCGCTCCAGGCGGGACGCGCCGACGAGGCGCGCACCTGGGTGGTCCGGGCCGAGCGCGCGGTGGAGGAGGGCGCTCCCCTGTGGCGGGCCCGCCTGGAGTCCCTGCGGGTTGCCCTTTTCGACGTGTAGCGAGAAATGTCACTGTCCGGTGGCGGTGTGACGTGAAGCGCTACGCGAATGCCGCGTGGAGATCTGCTCTCATGGCACCGCATACAACCTCCCAGGCTGGCTCGGCACATGCTTGCTGGGAGGCAGCTCTCCTTCCTTCCGTCGTTCTTGGAGGACGTCTCATGGCCCTTGGTTCGCCTCGCCTGTTGGCGGTTTCCTCGCTCGTGTTTTTCGCCCTGTCGGGCTGCGGAACCGGGCCCCATGAAGAGGAGACGCCCACGGTAGGGGCGCAGGCGTCGGAGATTCGCATTGCCAACTCGCTCACGACGCAGGCGCTGGTGCTCAACGCCATCTCCACCAACGCCGACTCCAACCTGTTGCTGGGGACCTCGGCGCTTGGGCAGCTGTTCCACCCCACGCTGGGCGACGAGAACACGCGCCGACGGTTGCATGACCCCCATGCGCAGCGGTTCATGGAGTACCTGGTGGGCTGCGCGCTGACGGTCGAACAGGAGATTGCCTATTACGACCCGAGGGATCCCAGCCCCGGCGTCCGGAAATGGATTGGACAGGCGGGGCTCTGCCCGGATTGGGCCGACTCCCCGCCGACCCGGAGCTGCCTGGAGCGTGTCTCCGCCTGTGTGCTGGCGCGCAACAACGCGGAGGGACGGCGCGTGGAGCTGTCCATGCGCGGCGAGCACCAGTTCTACTCGTCGGGACCCAACATCTACACGCTGGATGCGAAGACGCGCCCGGCCGCGCACGCCCCCATCACGGGCAATGCGCTGGCCAGCTTCGGGGACTGTGTCCTGGGCGAATCTGGCGAGCAGCGTGACTGCGGTTGGACGCCGGATGGCATTGGCCGCTGCACGCCTTCCACGACCGTCGTGGTGGGGGCGGGTGGGCCGCTGTCCTGCGCGGGGCTGTCTCCCATCGTGGGCTCCAGTGTGAATGGGCCCACTGTCCTGCGGGTGTGCGAGGGCATCGCGGGGTGTGACCATCTCGACGCGCGCAACCTGGGCGAGGCGACAGGGAGCTGCGCGGGGTCGCCCGCCGTGCCGGTGGTCTCCTTCACCTGCCCTGCCGGGGGCTACTACAGCGTGATGTCCGCGCCGGCTTCGAGCACGACCGTGGAATGGCTGGCGAACGTCGAGGCGTATCCGGACTCCGCGTCCACCTATGGCCTGTCCGAGCAGCAGGTCTACTCCGTGCGCGAGGGCGCATTCTACGGAAACATCTTCCTGCCGAACGAGCTGGGGGCGGAGGTGGACGTCGTGGAACTCGGGGATGGGGACAAGAAGCGGTACGTGGTGGTGGGCGCCGACGTCATCGTGCGCGGCTCCATCTACCGGAAGATGTTCTCCTGCTACGACCCGGCCTGGTCGAGTGGGGCGGCGTACGCGGCGAACCGCGTCTGCGCGCTGCCCTCGTCGGGGTCCAACTGTGCCGCGCGCGTGACGGGGCCCTGCTTCACGTCCCTCAGTCCGCCCGTGGCCGGTAAGTGCGACATCCTGGATGGGCCCCTCACGCCGAGGGATGGCGACTACGAGGCGTGCCACGACGATGACAACGTGCTGTGGAAGCAGTCGGTGACCACCTACCTCCATGCCCCGTGCGACACGGTGGCGAAGGAGATGCGCACCCAGTCCTGCGGGCGTACCTCGGGGACCGTCAAGCCGCTGCCTACGGGGGAGGAGCTGCCCTTTCCCTTCCCTCGGAAGAAGTAGGCCTCCTGCCGCATGGCGTCGGGTGACGAAGAGGCCCTCTATGGCGAGGAGCTGGGCGTCGGCGCCCTGGTATCGGACTGGCTGGTGGAGCAGGTCCATTACCGGGGGCCTGCCTCCACGCTCTACCGTGCCCGACATGTCCGCACGGGAGCGCTCGCGGCGCTGAAGGTCCTGCTCCCGCAGCCCTCGGACGTCGCCCTGCGGCGCTTGCGTCGGGAGGCGGAGACGCTCCGGCGGTTGAGCCATCCGCACATCGTCGACGTGCTTGGCTACGGCACGCTCGCGGACGGGCGGCCCTTCATCGCGATGGAGTGGTTGGAGGGGAGGGACCTCGCGGCGGAGCTGGCTTCGCGCGGGCCGCTGTCGCCGGGAGAGGCGCTGGAGGTGCTGGAGCAGGTGGGCGGCGCGCTGCGCACGGCGCACCAGGCCGGTGTCGTGCACCGGGACTTGAAGGCACAGAACGTGGTGCGCTTGAGCACATGTGGGGGAGCGCCGCGCGTGAAGCTGGTGGACTTCGGCGTGGCGAAGGGGCTGACGCCGGATGCGCCCGGCGCGTCCACGCTCACGCTGACGGGCGTCTCCCTGGGCACGCCGTTGTCCATGGCACCTGAGCAGATTCGCGGCGAGCCGCCCGACGCCCGCACGGACCTGTACGCGATGGGCGTGCTGCTCTTCCAACTCGTCACCGGGCAGCCGCCCTTCCAGGGCGCCACCCGGCACGAGGTGGAGGACCTGCACCTGAATGCGCCGCCTCCTCGGCCCAGTGAGCGCGCCCCGGTGCCTGCCGCACTGGATGCCGTGGTGCTGCGCAGCATGGGGAAGCGGCGCGAGGACCGATACCCGGACATCGATGCCTGGCTCGACGCGCTCCGGCGCGCGGTGAAGGG
Organism: Myxococcus sp. AB036A; assembly: GCF_006547355.1. NCBI lineage: Bacteria > Pseudomonadati > Myxococcota > Myxococcia > Myxococcales > Myxococcaceae > Myxococcus > Myxococcus sp. AB036A. The sequence continues at coordinate 29,189 of NZ_VHLC01000058.1, forward strand.
CAGTCCCACGGAGGACCAGCCCACGCTCGCCGTGGCGCTGTACGCGGAAGCCCGGCTCCACGGCGCGGTGGAACCTTCGTCCTTGGAGCGGCTGGATGCGTTGCTGGAGCGCGTGGGGGGGGCCGCGCGCGCCGCGGGGCTGGACGTGCGGCTGGAGGGGAGCGGTTGCCTGCTGGCCTTCGCGCCGCTGCCGCCGGAAGCAGGGGCGGAGCAGGCCGCGCGAGCGCGAGTGCTGCACGCCGCGCTGGCCCTGGTGGAGTTCGTGGCGGCGAGCGAGGGGCCGCGCCCGGTGGACCTGGCCATCACCGTTCACGTCGCGGAGCTGCCTCGCGAGGACCGCGGCGGCGGGTTGTTGCACCTGCCGGGCTGGGTCGCGGAGCCACCAGGAACGGACCTGGTGGCGACCGCGCGTGCGCTCGAGGGCCTGGAAGCGGCCTTCCTGGCGACACCCGTGTCCGCCGCGGGACTGGGGTGCTGGCGCGTCAGCCGCCCGCGGTGAGGCTCACGGCTTGATGCCGTGGCGTCGCAGCAGGCGGTAGAGGTGGACGCGGTCCATGCCAGCGGTGACGGCTGCCTGGGCCACCTTGCCCTGGTGCTTCTCCAGCAGCGCGCGCAGGTAGCGGCGCTCGAAGTCGTCGACGACGTGACGGCGCTGGTCGGCGTACGGCTGCGAGGGGTCCACCTCGGGAGGGCCGGAGCGGTGGGCTTCTTCCTCGGAGAGCTCTACTGCTTCCTCGAAGACGAGGCAGCGCTCCAGGTAGTTGCGCAGCTCGCGCACGTTGCCGGGCCACGCCGCGTGCCGCAACCTGGCCAGGAAGTCCTGCGTGCGCAGCGCGCCCGTGCGCTCGCGGTCCGCGCCGAGCAGGTCGAGGATGCCTTCCACCAACATGGGCAGGTCCTCCGGACGCTGACGCAGCGGTGGAAGCAGCAGGCGCAGCACCGCGAGCCGGAAGAAGAGGTCGGAGCGGAATCGGCCCGCGTTGACCTCCGCGCGGAGGTCCCGGTGCGTGGCGGCGAGGAGGCGCACGTTCACCGGCTGATATGTGTTGCTGCCCACGCGGCGAATCTCGCGGTTCTCCAGCACGCGCAGCAGCTTGGGCTGCAGCTCCGCGGGAAGCTCGCCAATCTCGTCCAGGAAGACGGTGCCCCCGTCGGCTTCCTCGAAGACGCCCGCGCGCCGCTGGACAGCGCCGGTGAACGCGCCCTTCTCGTGGCCGAACAGCTCGCTCTCCAACAGGTGCGCGGGGATGGCGCCGCAGTCCACGATGAGGAAGGGCGCGTCGCGCCGGGGACTCGCCTGGTGGATGGCCAGCGCGGCCTGGCTCTTGCCGGTGCCCGTCTCGCCTTCGAGCAGCACGGTCACGTCGCGGCCCGCCGCGCGCTCCATCATCGCGAAGCAGCCCCGCATGGCCACGGAGGCACCCACCAGCGTGCCGAAGCGCGAGTTCTCCGACAGCGGCAGGCGGTTGTTCTCCGCGCTGAAGTCGAAGCGCAGCACCACGCGGCCCAGGCGCAGCAGGCTGCCACTGCGCAGCACGCCCTCCACCACCTGCACCCCGTCGACGATGACGCCGTTGAGGCTGTCCAGGTCCTTCACCTGGGGGCCCCGAGGTCCGATGCGCACCTCGCAGTGGAACCGGGACACCGTGGAGTCCTCCACGGCGAAGTCGTTCAGCGGGTGCGAGCCCACCGAGCAGGTGTCACCCGTGGACTCCCACGTCGCCCCTGTGTTCGGACCTTCCGCCACGGTGAGCCGGAATCGGCGCACCGTGGAGGCGTCATAGCCCCGGCGTGCGTGCTCGTAGGGCAGCGTGACGTGCAGCGGCGTGTCACCCCCACCTTCGACTTCCGTCCTCCATTGCGATTCGCCCTTCACGTCCGGCGAGGAGGGTGCGGCATGAGCCCGATCCGGTGCAGACATGGAAGTCAAGATATCACGGGAGCCGACATCCGAACGGTTCTCTCCCAGGCTCATTCTCATTGGGGGGTGGTTGTTGGCCGCCCGCTCTGGGGGCGAGGCAGGCCCCGCGCGGAGGCGCGGCGTCTCCGGGGTTTCCGCTAGTCGTGGCTGTCTGGACCTTCTCGGCTGAGAGGTGCTGTGTCACAGCGGACTCGGAGTGTCGCGGACCCCACGTGTTGGCGCGGGCGGTCGTGCGGATGAAATCACAGACATGACACCGCGGGTCACCACATCGCCACATCCGCCCGGGGATGAAATCATGTCTGTCATTCCACGGGACGGAGTTTCGACATGGCGCGCTACCTGCCGTCCTTGCCTGGGCCTCTGGTAGGAATGCGCCATGGCGACACGGGGCAGGCGCCGCGCGATGCGCGGTGGGGATACGCAGGGGCTGACGTTCGACGCGGTGCGCGCGCTGGCGCTGTCCCTACCGGGGATGGAGGAGGGCACATCCTTCGGGACGCCCGCGTTCCGCGTGCGCAAGAAGTTCATCGCCCGCTTTCATGAGGACGGCGAGTCCCTGGTGGTGAAGGTGGAGCCCGGCGTGCGGGACGTCCTCACGCAGGCCGAGCCAGACAGTTGCTACATCACCGAACATTACGCGGGGTACCCCGAGTACCTGCTCGTGCGCGTTGCCGCGGCGCGTCCGGCGCTGGTCCGCCAGTTGTTGGAGGATGCGTGGCGGAGGACTGCCTCCCAGCGGCAACTGGCGGAGCGGGCGCGGGACGCGGACTGACGCCCGCGTTTTCGCGGCAGGCGTTGGCAGGCCCGGCATTCAATGCGAGGCTATGGGAGAAGAAGGGGGGCAGGCCGGGACGGGGCGCAACGCTTTGGCAGCGCCTGGGCTGGCCGGTCTCACCGGAACGGGAGACCCGACATGACAGAGTCAGCAGGTGGCCAGGGCGAGGGGAGCGGGCGGCTGCGCACGCCCGTGGAGGGTGCCCTCCGCGCGGTGCGCTCTCTGGTCGAGTTGGAGGACACGGACCGGGCGGCACAGCTCTACGAGGAGCTGGGCGATGCGCAGCGCGAGCGCATCCGTCACGAAGCGGAACAGGGGCCGACGAAGGAGCGCCGTGGCTTCGTCGAGGTGCTGCGGCGCGCGCGGGACTTCCTGGGCGCGGCCCGGCTGATGGATGGCCAGGGCGAGGACGCCACCGCCGGGGACCTCTACTTCCAGAGCGGCAAGTACATGGCCGCCGCGGAGAGCTACCTCCGAGCGGGTGATGCCGAGCGCGCCGCCGCCGCCTTCGAGCGAGGTGGTGCGCTGGAACGCGCGCTGGCCATCTACCGGGAGCTGGGCTCGCGCGAAGCCATGGCGCAGTGCCTGGTGCGCCTGGACCGTCCCTTCGAGGCGGCCACGCTCTACCGGGACCTGGGGCAGGCGCACGCGGAGGTAGAGGCGCTCGGAGGCGTGCGCGCGGAGGACCCGCGCTTCGTGGAGGCGGTGCTGCGCATCTGCCAGTTGCTGGACGCGGAGGGCTTCACGCACCGGGCGCTGGCGGTGCTTGCGGACGCGGTGAGCAGCTCGGAGGACGCGCGAGGGGACCCGGCGCTGGTGACGGAGAAGGCCCGGCTGCTGCGCCGCATGGGGATGGAGGCGGAAGCGGAGGCAATGCTCATCCGCCGTTCCGGAGGTGCGTCGGCGCCCGCGGCGAACGGGTACCGGTTCCTCAAGGCCATCCCCATCTTCGGCGAGCTGTCCCTGGAGGACATGAAGGACCTCTACCGGCTGGCGCGTCAGGTCGTCATCGCGCCCGGCGCCGTGTTGCTGGAGAAGGGCGCGCCCGGCCTGGGCCTCTTCGTCCTGATGGACGGCTCCGTGGACGTCTTCAGTGGCCCCGAGGAGGACGCCCGGCACCTCAACACGCTGGGGCCCGGGGCGTACCTGGGGGAAATCTCCCTGGTGCAGGATGGGCCCGTGTCGGCCCATGTCCGTGCGCGGACCTCCGTGCGGGCGCTGCGCATCAGCCGTGTCGACTTCGAACGCTTCGTGGACACGCACGAGGCGGCGGCGCTGCGCATCTTCCGCCTCTTCACCCAGAACCTCGCGGGACGGGTGCGAGCGCTGAGCACCTGACAGGGACGTCCCATGGCGTGTGTCTACGTGGGGCCGAGCGGGAGCCGGACGCTGAACGTGCTCCCTTTTTCCGGCATGCTGGACACCTGGATGTCGCCCCCGTGCGCCGAAACGACTTGGTGGGCGATGAAGAGGCCGAGCCCCAGCCCACTGAAGTTACGGCCGGACACGGCCCGCATGAACCGGTCGAAGACGTGGGGCAGTGCTTCCGGCGCGATGCCGATGCCCTCGTCGCGAACGCTCAGCAGCGCCATGCCGCCTTCCGCGCGCAGGCTGACGTGAATCGGCTTGCCCCCTCCGTACTTGAGCGCGTTGGAGAGGAGGTTGGTCATCACCTGCTCCACCCGGCGTGTGTCCCATTCGCCCTGCACGGGCGCCGGCGCGTCCAGTTCCACGGTGCTTCCGAGCTGGCTGGCTTGTGGCAGGTAGCGGGCGACGACCTCTCGAAGCAGCGCCGTGAGGTCCGCGGGCACGCGCTCCAGGGTCAGCTGGCCCACGCTGATGCGTGACACGTCAAGCAGGTCGTCCACCAGCTCCACCAGCTTGCGCACCTGGCGGACGGCGACGTCGAGGTCGCGCCCCACGCGCTCGCTCGGCAGCATGCCTCCCGGGGCACTGTCGACGGCGCGGCGCATGGCCGTCAGCTTCAGTTGCAGCGGGGTGAGCGGGGTGCGCAGCTCGTGGGACGCCACGGACAGGAAGTCGTCACGGATGCGAAGGGCCTCCCGTAGGCGCTCCATCTCCCGCTGCTCCTGGGCCTGGTAGCGGGCGGTGAAGTCGCGCGTCACCTTGCCGAAGCCACGCAGCTGCCCGGTCTCGTCATACAGCGCGGTGATGACGACGTTGGCCCAGAAGCGGCTGCCGTCCTTGCGGACGCGCCAGCCGTCCTCCTCGAAGCGGCCCTCACGCGTCGCCACGTCGAGCCCGTACCTCGGCCGGTTCCGCGCCACGGCTTCGGGCGGATAGAAGCGGCTGAAGTGCTGCCCCAGAATCTCGTCCGCGCGGTAGCCCTTGATGCGTTCGGCGCCCGGGTTCCAGCTTGCTACGTACCCGTCCAGGTCGAGCGTCAGGATGGCATGGTCGGTGACGCTCTCAATCAACAGCCGGAGCTGGTCCGCGGTGTCTTGCTTGGATTCGCCTTGCCCGGAATATGTGATGCGCCTGGTACTTCCGGGGCAGCCGTTGGTGTCTTCCATGAGCCTCCTACTCTGACTTGCTGGTATGAGAACACGCCCCCCTCCGTCACGGGGAATCGCGCGATGTGGCCATCAGCCATCGGACACTCCGGCCGGCGCACAGGCGGGCGGCCAGCCGGTGCCAGTCCCCGACGCGGTGTGCAGGAGCCCCCTCCAACTTGTCGAGGAAGGGGTCGTCACGAAGGTCGACGCGGACCCATGCGGGAGCTAACATGCCGCGCCGAATGTCCATGCAGGGTGGCGCCGGTGACGATCCCGATCGGGGGCGGCGCATCGGGAAATACGAAATCCTCACGCGCCTCTCCATGGGAGGGATGGCGGAGCTGTTCCTGGCCTACACCTCGGGGCCTGGGGGATTTCGCAAGTTCGTCGCGGTGAAGCAGATTCTCCCGGACATCAAGAAGGACGAGCAATTCGTCCAGATGTTCCTGGATGAGGCACGTATCACCGCGGCCTTCTCGCACGCGAACATCGGTCAGGTGTTCGACCTGGGCGAGGAGGGCGGCGAGCTGTACCTCGCCATGGAGTTCCTGCCCGGGCAGAACCTGGAGCAGGTGGTGAAGGCCTCCACGCGCCAGGGCTACCCGTTGCCGCTCGGCTTCGTCGGACGGGTGATTCGCGATACCTGCCTGGGCCTGCACTACGCGCACCACTTCACGGACCCGTCGGGCCGTCCCGCGGTGGTGGTGCACCGCGACGTGTCTCCGAAGAACGTGATGCTCACCTACGACGGCGTCGTGAAGGTGATCGACTTCGGCATCGCCAAGGCGCGCGGGCGGTTGGGCCGCACCCAGGTGGGGACGGTGAAGGGGACCAGTGGCTACATGTCCCCGGAGCAGGTCCGAGGCGTGGCCACCCTGGATGGCCGCAGTGACTTGTTCTCCGTGGGCGTCATGCTGCACGAGCTGCTGAGTGGCCAGCGGTTGTTCAGCGGGCCGCACGAAGCGGCGGTGATGATGCAGATTGTGGAGGCCGACGTGCCTCCGCTGCGCGGCATCAACCCGGATGTCCCCGAAGCCTTGGAAGCCGTGGTGACGCGAGCGCTGTCCCGGGACGTGTCCCAGCGCTTCACCAACTGCCGGGAGATGGCGCGCGCCATTGAAGCGGCGCTTGGCTCGGAGATCTTCGACGAGGACGGCATGACCGCCGTCATGGGCGACCTCTTCGCCGACAAGCGCCAGAAGACGCGCACGCTGTTGGAGCTGGCCAGTCGCGCGGAGGATGCCCGCGTCAGCGAGGCGGCGGGTGCCCTCCAGCAGGAGGACAGCGCGGACTCCGCCCCCACGTCGCAGATGCCGGCCCCGCGCGCCCGGCCTGGTTCGCCCTCGGCCCCGCATTCGAGTGCGCCCAAGCCCGTGCCCCAACGCCGTCCGGCGGAGGGCGGCGTGGCTTCGCGTGGCCCGTCAGGCGCCAGCAACGGGAGCGCGCCCAAGCCCACCCCTCAGCGCCGGACCAGTGAGGCGGCTCCTCCGGTTTCGCGCACACCGCGCGGAGGTCAGGACAGCGCGCCGGCCGCGCGTACACCTCGGCCGCGGCCCACTGCCCGGCAGGAGGCCCCGGCCGAGCCCGAAGCCCTCGACGAGCCGAGCGATCTCCAGACGCAGCGCTTCCGTTCCCGGCCCCAGCGGCCCGGCGCGGACGGTGCTCGGGCCTCCGGACGGTCGGCGCGCCCCGATACGTCCCGGGCCTCGGACACGCCGGTGGAGACGCCCGCTGCCCGTCCGCCGTCGCGCTGGGCCAGCCGGCTGTTCCTGCTCCTTCTTCTGGGGGGCCTCGGTTGGGCTGCGACGCTGCCTGCCGTGCGTGCGCAGCTCCTGCCGGGCTTCGAAGCCGCCAAGGCGTGGGTGAGCGCGGAGTTGAATCCGCCGCCGGCGGAGGACCCCGCGAACCAGCCCTGGCCACCGCAGCAGGCGGGCCCGCCGCCGGGCTTCCGTCGGGCCGAGCCTTCCCAGGCTGTCGCCGAGGCCGAGCAGGCCGCTGGTGGCGAAGGCTCGGACGAAGAGGCGGTGGAAGGCGCGCCGGAAGCCAAGGCTCCGACGAAGGCCCCGCCCGGGCGGAAGGCGAAGGACGGCGCCTCTTCGCCGGCACGCCGGGCGGCCGCCCCGAAGGCCGAGGCCGAACCTGCCAGTGCCAAGGCCGCGTCGCCCGCGCAGACCAGCCCACCTCCGCGTGAGCCAGCGCCCAGCGTGGCGGCTGCCCCGCCGGCCGCCGAGCCCGTCACCACGGTGACGCAGGACCCCGAGGGAATGGCGGAGGTGCTGGATACCAGCACTGCGAAGGGGGCCGCGAAGGCGGGCCTGGGGTGGATGACCCTCTATACGGTGCCGCGGGCGGCCGTGTTCGACGGCGCCACGGAGCTGGGCACCACGCCCCTGAAGAAATTCCCGCTGCCCGTGGGGGTCTACCGCCTGCGCGTGGTGGACCCGACGGGGGTGGAGTCGGTGAGCCGGCTCCTGTCGGCCCCCATCAAGCCGGGCGAGGAGACGAAGATTCAAATCCGGCTGGCGGATCTCCCACCGTACAAGGAGTGAGCGCCGTCCTTGACGCTCCGGACCCCCGTCACTAGGGTCCGCGCGCTATGTATTTTCAGGACCTTATCTTCACGCTCCAGAAGCACTGGGCCGACCAGGGGTGCATCAACACGCAGCCCTACGATGTCGAGGTCGGCGCGGGCACGATGGCCCCGTATACCTTCCTGCGTGCCCTGGGCCCGGAACCCTGGAACGTGGCGTATGTGCAGCCCTCGCGGCGTCCCGCGGACGGCCGGTTCGGAGAGAATCCCAACCGCCTGTTCCAGCACCACCAGCTCCAGGTCGTCCTCAAGCCGGCGCCGAAGAACGTCCAGGAGCTGTACCTGGCGTCGCTGCGGAAGATTGGCATCGACCCGTTGGAGCACGACATCCGGTTCGTCGAGGACGACTGGGAGTCGCCCACGCTCGGCGCCTGGGGCCTGGGCTGGGAAGTGTGGTGCGACGGAATGGAGGTGACGCAGTTCACCTACTTCCAGCAGTGCGGCGGCTTCGACTGCAAGCCCGTCTCCGCGGAGCTCACCTACGGGTTGGAGCGCATCTGCATGTTCCTGCAGAACGTGGAGAACGTCTTCGACATCGAATGGGTCAAGGGCGTGAAGTACCGCGAGGTGTTCCACCCCAACGAGGTGGAGATGAGCAGGTACGCGCTCCAGGAGTCGGACGCGCAGATGCTCTTCGCGCTCTTCGACGCGTACGAGAAGGAGTGCAAGCGCCTCATCGAGCGCCAGTTGCCGCTGCCTGCGTACGACTTCGCGCTGAAGTGCTCGCACGCGTTCAACCTGCTGGACGCGCGCGGCGCCATCTCCGTCACGGAGCGCGCCAACTTCATCAAGCGCGTGCGCGACAACGCCAGGCTGTGCGCGGAGGGCTACCTCCAGATGCGTGAGCGGCTGGGCTACCCGCTGCTCAAGTCGCCGTGGACGGTGGGTGAGCAGCCCCCGGTGCTGGAGGGCAAGCCGGCCAGCGACTACTGGAAGACGGTCGTCCTCAACAAGCCCGTGGAGAAGAAGCAGAAGGCGGAGGTGGCCCATGGCGCGTGACCTGCTCCTGGAAGTGGGCGCGGAAGAGATTCCGGCGTCCTTCATCGGCCCCGCGCTGGACGACCTGAAGCGCGTCATCACCGAGCGCATGGCGGACGCTCGCCTGAAGCACGGCGAGGTGCGGACCTTCGGCACGCCGCGGCGGCTCGCGGTGTGGGTGAAGGACGTGGCGGACGCGGGCGAGGACATCATCAAGGAGGTGCTTGGCCCCAGCGCCAAGGCGGCCTTCGACGCGCAGGGCAAGCCCACCAAGGCGGCGGAGAAGTTCGCTGAGAGCCTCAAGCTCGCGGTGGACCAGCTGGGCCGCGCCACCACCGCCAAGGGCGAGTACCTGTCCGCGCGCGTGGAGGAGAAGGGCCGCCCGGCGGCGGACATCCTGAAGGACACGCTGCACGCGGCGGTGCACGGCATCAACTTCCGCAAGTCCATGCGCTGGGGTGACGTGGACACGTCCTTCGCGCGCCCGGTGCAGTGGCTGGTGGCGCTGCTGGGGAGCGACGTGCTGCCCGTGGTGTTCGGTGACGTGACGAGCGGCCGGACCACGCGGGGGCACCGCTTCCTGTCGCCCGCCGCCATCGAGCTGAAGGCCCCGGCGGAGTATGAGGTGGCGCTGGAGAAGGCGCACGTGGTGGCGGACATCACGAAGCGCCGCGCGCAGCTGGTGGAGAAGGTGAGGGCGGCCGCGAGCAAGGCCGGCGCTCAACTGCTGGAGGACGAGTCGCTGGTGGACCAGGTGACGAACCTGGTTGAGCTGCCCAGCCCGGTGGTGGGCACCTTCGAGGAGCGCCACCTGGACCTGCCCCCAGAGGTGCTGGTGCAGGAGATGAAGAGCCACCAGCGCTACTTCTCGCTGGTGGACAGCGAGGGCAAGCTGCAGCCGAAGTTCATCGCCGTGTCCAACACGCCGGTGCGCGACGAGCAGCTCAGCCTGCGCGGCTACCAGCGCGTGCTGCGCGCGCGACTGGCGGACGGCCGCTTCTTCTTCGACGAGGACCGGAAGACGCCGCTCATCGACCGCGTGGAGAAGCTGGGCCGCGTGGTGTGGCAGGGGCAGCTGGGGAGCTACCTGGAGAAGGTGGAGCGCTTCCGCACGTTGGCGGTGTGGCTGGGCCAGCAGGCGGGGCGGGCAGGGGAGGCGGCCACCATCGAGCGCGCCGCCACTCTGGCCAAGGCTGACCTCGTCACCGGCATGGTGGGCGAGTTCCCCGAGCTCCAGGGCATCATGGGCCGGGAGTACGCCCGCGCGGGCGGTGAGCCGGACGCCGTGGCCCTGGCCATCGCGGAGCACTACCTGCCGCGTGGCGCCGAGGACGCGCTGCCCACGCAGGACCCGGGTGCGCTCATCGGCATCGCGGACAGGCTGGACTCGCTGTGCGGCATCTTCGCCATCGGCAAGGCGCCTACGGGGGCGGCGGACCCGTTCGCCCTGCGGCGCGCGTGCATCGCCATCATCCGGCTGGTGCTGGGGCGGGGCTACCGCTTCAGCCTGTCGGCCGCGGTGGACGAGTCGCTCCGGTTGCTGGCTCCGAAGATTGCCAACGCCAAGCGCAAGGCCGGCGAGCCCGCGCCGCGTGAGCAGGTGCTGGAGTTCTTCCGCGGCCGCCTCAAGGCGCTGTGGGGTGAGCAACACCGCACGGACGTCGTGGAGGCGGTGCTGTCCGCCGGCTTCGACGACCTGGTGGCCGCGCAGAAGCGCCTGGAGGCCCTGAGCCTCATCGTGGGCCGGGCGGACTTCCAGCCCCTGGCCGTGGCCTTCAAGCGCGTGGTCAACATCGTGGAGAAGCAGGGCCGCGACGTGCAGGGAGGGGAGACCAACCCCCAGAAGCTGGTGGACGAGCCGGAGCGGAACCTCCACACCGCCTTCACCCAGGCCCGGAGCACGGTGTCGGGGTTGGTGCGCGCGGATGACTTCTCCGGTGCTCTCCGAGAAATCACGGGCCTGAAGCCCGCCGTGGACACCTTCTTCGACAAGGTGATGGTCATGGCCGAGGACAAGGCCCTGAGGGAAAACCGCATCCGCCTGCTCGTGGAGATTGGCGCCCTGTTCAACCAGGTGGCCGACTTCTCGAAGATTCAGGCTGAAACGGCCGCCGCGGCCTGATGCGTGGCCTGCCTGCCCTCCGGGGAATGAAGCACCCCGGGGGGCACGGCTGCGTCGGGCGCAAGGCGCATGGGAATGGCCCGCCGCGTTTCCGGTTGCCCGGGGGGAGACCCCTTCCTAGACTCCGCCCCCCTCCGATGCGCGCCTACCTTCTTACCTCCGCGCTGCTCCTCGTGTCCTGCAACGTCGGCACCGAGAGCAAGCCCCCTCCGTCCACCCGGCTCGTGTACCCGAGCGGTCTTGCCTTCTGGCGCCCCGAAGCGGGTCCGTCCACCAACGGCTACCTCTACGTGGCGAGCGCCAACTTCGACAAGTGCTACGACTCGGGTTCGGTCGTCGCGCTGGATCTGGACGCCGTGGGGGTGCGGCCCTTCGGCACGGACTTCGACCCCGGGGAGTCGCTGCCCAACGACGTCACGTCGCTGGGCATCGGCGCCCAGTCCTACGTGCAGATTCAGAGCTTCGCCGGCGAGATGGCCATGTGGAGCCCTCCGGGGCGGCCACCGCGGCTGTTCGTCCCGGCGCGGGCCGAGGGCAGCCTGCTTCACGCCATCGACGTGGGCGATGACGGCCTCAGCCTGAGCTGCGTGCAGGGCGGCGAGCGTGACTGCCGCGTCAATGCGCTGTCGCTGCTGGATGTCCCAGGCGCCTCCAACGGATTGCCTTCGGCTCCGGGGCCGCTGGGTGTCAGCGTCGCCGGCAACGGTGAGGACGCTCGCGTCTGGGTGACGCACACGGAGCTGGCCGGGCCGCCGACGACCTTTACCGAAGCGGACCTGGGGGGCTACGTGCTCCACCTCCCCGCGGCGAACCCCACGCGCGACGCGCTGAACACCAGCGAATTCGTGGCGCTGGGGACCAATGACCGGCTCTCCGGCGTCGCGCACGCGACGGCCATTGGCAGCCGGTATGTGTATGTCTCGGGGCGCAACTCTTCCTCCGCGCAGTTGGGGGCGCTGCCGGCGCGCTTCATCCTGCGGCTGGTGGACCGGACCGTCGCGGGCCGCGTGCTGGAGACCGACCTGGAGCTGTCGTACTCGGTGCGTGAGGCGCGCGGCGTGGCGGTGGTTCCCTCGGCCACGCGCGTGCCCGACCCGGCGTCGCCCGAGCTCACCATCGTGGACGAGCGCGTCTACCTGCTGGCGCGCGGTCCGGACACGTTGCTCATCCTGGACGTCCTGAACGCGGCGGGCACGGCGCCTGACGCGGGGACGACCCCCAGCGTGCGCATCGTGTCGGCGCTGCCGGTGCCCGCGGGCGCCAGCGAGCTGGAGGTCATTCCTCGCGGCCCGGGTCGCGGCAATCTGGTGGCGGTGACGGGCAGCGGCGACGAAGCCGTGGCCATCTTCGACGAAGAAGTGGGGCAGCTCGTCGCCCAGGTGCAGGTGGGCGACAACGACCCGAACCAGCCCAGCCAGCCCTTTGGCCTGGCCGCGGACGTCCGCGGCAACAGCGCTCGCATCTTCACCAGCACCTTTGGCGACGGCCGCGTGGCCATCATCGACATTCCCGACCTCGACCGGCCGCAGAACGCCCGGTTGGTGGCGCGGCTCGGCGCCCGGCAGGGAAGAGACCCGCGCCAGGGCACCAGCCTGTGCCAGGAGACCTCACCGTGAAGCGCGGTACCCTTGCTCTGCTCCTCGCGAGCGCCGGCCTGTCCGGCAGTTGCTCCTCCACCAACGTGACGACGGGCTTCGCTGGCCTGTCCGGCACCTTTGACGTGACGCTGGCCAACAACCTCGTCTTCGTCACGTCGTCGGACCGGGACGAGCTGCGCGTGCTCGACCTGGAATCGAACCCCCGCACCTTCGTCCCCGCGCCCAACCCGCTGGAGGCGCTGTCCATCCCCGTGCTGGACCGGCCGGACGCGCTCACGCGCGACGTGGCGTACAACGCGGAAGGCAACGACGTCCCGGGGCCGTACATCTACGCGCGCAGCTCGGGCTCGTCGGAGGTTTCGGTGGTGGCGTCCGCGCGCGACCAGCTCCGGCAGGTCGCCCGGCTCCAGGCGCCGAGCATCGTCACGGCCTTCGCGGCGCGCTCGCCCGCCGAGGGCAGCGGCGGACCCAGCACGCTGTACTACGCCATCCAGGACCCCGACGGCATCTTCGGCGCGGACACCGGTGGCGCCCGGGTGATGCGGCAGGAGATTCCGGGGCCAGACGCACTGCAGGCCGCGGAGCCCGCGCCGATTCCCGAACCGGTGACGGTGTTCTGCCTCCAGCCCGGTGAGTCCATCCTGTCCATGACGATGCTGGCGGGCCAGGGCCAGTTCGCGGTGGCCACACGGCAGGCGTCGGGCCGGTCGGGCCGCACGCTGCTCGTCACCGATTCAGGGCCGGTCGCGGACTGCCTTCAGCCTTCCGCGCCCACCGTGGATTTGTCCGAGGGCTTCGGCAACGTGCCGGTGCGGCTCCTGGTGAGCCACCCCCGGATCTCCATCCCCAACGTCGAGGCCATCAACGCGGGGCGCTACATCTTCGGCGTCCGTGACGAGGCCTCTTGCTCCGCCGCGCGCGAGTGCTCCGGAGTGCTCGCGGTGGACACCGAGTCATCCCCCCCGGGGCAGACGGCGCGGGACCTCAGCGGTGCGCCGATGATGCCCATCTTCCCCGCGGGCGGCTTGCCGACGGGACTGGCCCTGATTCCGGACGCGCCGCTTCGCATCGTGCTCGACGATGGCTCGACGACCGAGGTGCGGGTGCCGCTCCTGGGCGTCATGCCGTCCTCCAACGGCTACATCTCGTTGTTCTCCGCGAGCGACCTGCGCCAGTTCGACCTGTCGGGGGCGAGCGCACGCTCCACGGTGGCGCTGCTGGACGCCAACGAGTTGCCGCTCGTCATCGAGACGACGGACCTGGTGACGGTGACCCAGGACCAGACGCTCCAGTCGACGGTGCTCTACGAGGGCTCCGTTCCGAACGGCTTCTACCGGATCATCTACCAGGGCGCGTTGCCAGGGCTGAGCGGCCTGCCTCGGGAGCCCTCCACCCCGCGGCTCTTCGAGGCCGAGGCCACCGCGGCCGCTTCGGCGCGGGCCGGGGACATCATCGTCCTGGAGGGCACGGATGTGGTGTGCGCCGTCGACCTGCCCATCGCGTCGGTGGAGCCCGTTGCGGGGACCACCCGGGTGCGCTTCGCCATCGCGGACTCGCAGGAGATTCCGGCGGACTGCGCCAGCCTGACGCGCTTCACCATCCGTGCGGGTGGAGACCAGCCCTTCGTCCTCTTCGACGAGGCGGGCACCTTCCTGTCCCGCGATGTGACGGGGGGCTCGAGCTACAGCATCCCCACGGAGTACTTCTTCCACCCCGACACCTTCTACTTCGACGACGACTCCAACCCTCAGACGCCGCCGGTGCCGAACCTGTCCAAGTTCCCCCAGCCGCCGCCGCCGCTGCGCATCCGCGTGGCGGCCGTGGGCCGCGAGGTGCGTCGGGGAGACCGCTACGCGGTGTCGGTGATTTCCGGCATCCGCAACTACATCTTCACGCCGGACGTCAGGGCGGGGACGGAGCTGGCCTTCTACACGCTGCCTGGGCCCGTGGTGGCCGCCCAGGACCGCAGCGCGAGGTTCGCCTACATCGCCTACCCGTCGGCGGATGGCATTCTCCAGGTCGGCTTTCAGGGGCTCACCGACAACCGGGCGCAGTCATTGGCACTGGTTCCCTTCGAGTAACTGGGCGGGAGTGGAGGCCTCTGCTATCGTCCGGGGCTTCCTGGTTCACGCGAGTCAAGACCGATGATCGATCAGAACTCCCGTCCTGCCCGCAAGGTAGGCATCGCCGACCACCTGTGGGAGGCGTTCGAAGACATGGCCCAGCAGATGGGCTCGGATCGCGATGCCCTGATCAACCAGGCGCTCTTCATGTTCGCGCGCCTGAACGGCTTCCTCGAGGTGAAGTCCCGCTCCGAGGCCGCCGTGGCACCCGTGGCCGCCGCGCCGGTGAAGCCCGTGCAGGCCGCTGCCGCCGCGCCGCCGCGTCCGTCCGCGCCGCCGGTGCTGGCGCCCGCGCCCCGGCCAGAGACCACGCCCGCGCCCGCCCGTCCTCCCGTGCGCGCCACGCCGGAAGAGCGGGCCTCCGCCAATGGCCTGGACAATGACCCGGTGCGCCGCGAGGTGGCCGAGCGCGTCCTGGAGACCGCCGCGGAGCTGGAGCGCCTCATCAAGGGCAAGAACAGCGAGCCGCCCCCTCCCGCCGACGACATGGTGGAGGAGGACGAGGAGCCGCTGCCCGAGGCCGAGGATCCGGGCCTCATGGACGAGGAGCCGCCCCCCGATGAGGCCGAGGAAGAGCCCGCCGACGACCTCGCCGAGGAGGAGGAGGTCGGCGCGCTGTACCTGGTGACCGAGTCCGGTGATCAGGAGCAGATCGTCAAGGACCGCTTCGTCATCGGCCGCGGCAAGCACTGCGACTTCGTCATCAATTCCGGCAAGGTCTCCCGTGAGCACGCGGTCATCGTCCACGAGGGCGATGACTGGATCATCGAAGACCTGGGCTCGTCCAACGGCACCTGGTTCAACAAGCAGCGCATCAAGCGCCGCAAGGTCGAGGACGGGGACGAGTATTTCATCTGCAGCGAGAAAATCCGTCTCCTGGTCCGATAATGAGGTGACCCAGGCCCCGTCCCGCGGGGCTTCTGGTTGTTCGCCAATTGACGGGCTCCAGGCGTCCCTGGTTTGATAACGGACGCCTGCCGCGAAGAGGACAGGCGATGATGACGCCTGTTCAAATCGCGTTGTGGACGGTTCTTGGAGTGGCCCTCGTGATCTCCGTGGTGACGGATGTGCTTCGCCGCGAGATCCTCGACGCGGTCACCTACCCGCTGATGGCGGTGGGCCTGGGCGTGCGCCTGGCCACCGAAGGGGTGGGGGACCTGGAGCATGGGCTCATCAGTGGTGTGGTATCGGGGGTAGGGCTCGCGTTGATGCTGCTGCCAGCGGCGCTTCGCGGTCGGATGGGGTGGGGCGACGTGAAGTTGATGGGCGGGGTCGGAGCCGTGCTGGGCTTCCCGGCGGTGCTCGCGGCAGCGGCCTTCATCTCACTGGTGGGCGCGCTTCAAGCAGTGGTGACACTGCTCTGGCAAGGCGCGGTTTGGGACACGCTGGCGGCAGTGGTGCGCCGGTGGGCGGTGTGGGTGCGTTTGGCCAGCGCGGACGCGCAGCCGGCGCCCCAGCGCCACATTCCCTATGGAGTGGCCATCGCGCTCGGCACCGTCTGGGCGCTGTGGTGGCAGCACGGAACGTTGGGTTAGCTCGGACTTCTGGAAGAGAAGAGGGGACACGGACGATGTTCACACGCATCACGCATGCCGCGGCGCTAGGCGCCCTCATCGCACTGGTGGCGGGCGGCAGCGCCCTGGCGCAGGATGGCACCACCGTCAGCCTCGGCGTGGGTTCCCAGAAGGTGATCACCATCCCTGGTCTCAGCCGCGTGGCGCTCGGTGATCCGAGCGTCGCCGAGGTGAAGACGCTCGGCTCCGGCCAGCTGCTCATCACCGGTCAGGCTGAAGGCAAGACGACGCTGCTCGTCTGGAAGTCCTCGGGCCAGCGCGTCAGCTACCTGGTGGCGGTTCGCAAGCAGGACCCCAACGAGGTCATCTCCGAAATCAAGCGCCTGCTGGGTGAGATTGAAGGCGTCTCCGTCCGCATGGTGGGTGATCGCATCTACCTGGACGGTCAGGCCTACACCACGCAGGACGCCGACCGCATCGAGCAGGTGGTGGGCCTCTACCCGAACGTGAAGTCGTTCGTGAAGATTGCCCCCAACGCCAAGAAGCTGGTGGCCCAGAACCTCAACGCGGCCTTCCAGAAGGCGGGCCTGAAGAACGTCCAGGCCAACGTGGTGGGCGCCACCATCTTCCTGGAGGGCTCCGTGGAGAGCCAGCAGGACCTCCAGAAGGCGGAGCTCATCACCAAGGCCATCGGTGAGAAGGTGGAGAACCTCCTCGTCGTCGGCATCAAGCGGATGATCCTCTCCGAGGTCCAGTTCGTCGAAATCCGCCGCAACAGCCGCGACCGCTACGGCATCCGCTACCCGACGGACATCACGGGTACGGCGACGGCCATCGCCAGCATCTCCCAGGAGCTCTTCCCGGGCACCTTCGGCTCGGGCGTGTCCACGCTCACCCTCAACGCGAACTCGGACTTCTCCTTCGGCTTCCAGGGCAACGACGGTTACGGCCGTCTGCTCGCGCAGCCCAAGCTGGTGTGCGCCAGCGGTGAGAAGGCGGAGTTCCTCGCCGGCGGCGAGGTTCCCATCCCGCTCATCACGAACAACCAGTTCACGGTGGAGTTCAAGAAGTACGGCGTCATCCTGAACCTGCGCCCCACCGCGGACCGCAACGGCAACATCCAGACGGAGATCGAGGCGGAGGCCTCCGAAATCGACACCTCCGTGGCGGTGTCCTTCGGTGGTTCGTCCTCCATCCCCGGCTTCCGGACCCGCAAGGTGAAGACGAACGTCACCGTGCGCCATGGTGAGACCATCGTCCTGTCCGGCGTGTTCAGCCACGACGAGCAGAAGTCCGTGTCGAAGCTCCCCGGCCTCGGTCACATCCCGATCATCGGTGAGCTCTTCAAGAGCCGCGGTTTCGACTCCACCAAGCGCGAGCTGGTCATCTTCGTCACCCCGCGCATCGTCAACCCGGACTCCGACAAGGTCCGCACCATCATCGAGGACGTGAAGAGCCGCTACAAGCAGGCCCGGTCCGAGGTGAACTTC
Organism: Myxococcus sp. AB036A; assembly: GCF_006547355.1. Lineage (NCBI taxonomy): Bacteria > Pseudomonadati > Myxococcota > Myxococcia > Myxococcales > Myxococcaceae > Myxococcus > Myxococcus sp. AB036A. Next base: position 46,819 of record NZ_VHLC01000058.1, read on the forward strand.
AACATCTTCGACTGAGGCGGGCGCCCCGGGCGCTGTTTCAGACGGGCCTTCCGGGCCCACGGCACGGGCCGGCTTCTTCCCTTCCGGGGGCGGTTGCCGGCCCGTCGCCTTGCGGGCAAGCATTCAACCCGGTTCTCACGCTTTGAGGACGAAGGGGGGCTTGCTAGCATCCGTCCCCATGTTTCTCATCACCCTCGCGGAAAAGGGCGGCGGGACCGAGCAGCGCGAGTATCACAAGAATGAAGTCACCATCGGCCGTCTGCCGGGCAATGACATCATCCTCGCGAAGGGCAACGTCTCCAAGTACCACTCGCGAATCGTTGCCAAGGACGGGAAGTTCATCATCGTGGACATGAAGTCCACGAATGGCACGTTCGTGAACGGCAAGAAGATTGCCGCGCCCCAGGTTCTCAAGCCGACCGACCAGGTCTACATCGGCGACTACATCCTCAACGTCGAGGCGCTCGAGGACGAGGGCCCGGTGATGACCCGCGCGGGTCAGGCCGAAGAGGAGTACTACGACGAGCAGGGCGAGGAGCCCTACGAGGACGAGGAAGGGGCTTACGAAGACGAAGAGCCCTACGAGGAGGAGGAAGAAGAAGCGCCGCCTCCCGCGCCCGCTCCCAAAGGCATGCCGGCGTCGCTGGCGTCCGCCCTGGCGAAGAACAAGCGCAAGGTGGACCCGCGTCAGGAGCGCTACACCCGGCTCCAGAAGGAAATCCATGACCGGCTCATCGAGTACCTCGATCTGCGCCGCATGGACATGGACCGGCTCGGCGACGACGAGCTGTGGCGCCGCACCGAGAAGGCCATCCGCGACATCATCGACCAGATGGAAGCGGACGGAGAGCTTCCGGAGGACGTGGACCGCGAGGAGCTGCTCACTGACGTCATCAACGAGGCGCTGGGGCTCGGGCCCCTCGAGGCGTTCCTCGCGTCGGATGACATCAGCGAGATCATGGTGAACCACGCCAACCAGATCTACATCGAGCGCAAGGGCAAGCTGACCCTGTCGGAGAAGACGTTCTCCTCCAACCAGGCGGTGCTCGGCGTCATCGAGCGCATCGTGGCGCCCATCGGCCGCCGCATCGACGAGTCCAGCCCGCTGGTGGACGCGCGCCTCAAGGACGGCAGCCGCGTCAACGCCATCATCCCTCCGCTGGCGTTGAAGGGGCCCTGCATCACCATCCGCAAGTTCAAGAAGGACTCGCTGAAGATCGCGGACCTCATCAAGTACAAGACCGTCACGGCGCAGATGGCCGAGTTTCTGGAGATGTGCGTCAAGGCCCGGCGCAACATCGTCATCTCCGGCGGCACCGGCTCCGGGAAGACGACGACGCTGAACATCATCAGCTCCTTCATCCCGGAGGGTGAGCGCATCATCACCGTGGAGGACGCCGCCGAGCTGCAGCTGCCGCAGGATCACTGGGTGCAGCTGGAGAGCCGGCCGCCCAACCTGGAAGGCAAGGGCGCCATCACCATCCGCGAGCTGGTGAAGAACTGCCTGCGCATGCGGCCCGACCGCATCGTCGTGGGTGAGTGCCGCTCCGGTGAGACGCTGGACATGCTCCAGGCCATGAACACCGGCCACGACGGTTCGCTCACCACGCTCCATGCGAATACGCCGCGAGACGCCATTGCCCGCTTGGAGACGATGGTGCTCATGTCCGGCATGGACCTGCCGGTGAAGGCCATCCGTGAGCAGATCGCCAGCGCCGTGCACATGATCGTGCAGCAGACGCGCTTCTCCGACGGCACGCGGAAGATCTGCTACATCACCGAGGTGTCCGGCATGGAGGTCGACATCGTGACCCTCCAGGACATCTTCTATTTCAAGCAGGATGGCTTCACGGAGGACCACAAGGTCCGTGGCCGCTACGTCGCCTCCGGCTTCGTGCCGAAGTTCTACGACGAGCTGCAGCGTAAGGGCATCCCCGTCAACATGAGCATCTTCCGCGAGGACTGACGCGCCCATGGCCACCCTGGTCGTCCGTCACCCTGACGGCACTGAGAACGAATTCGCCATTACGGGCGAGCTGAAGATTGGCCGCCAGCAGGGCAGTGACATCCTCATCACCGAAGGGGGCGTGTCGCGGACGCACGCGCGCGTCTTCGACGAAGGCGGCACCGTCTTCATCGAGGACGTGGGCAGCGCCAACGGCACGTTCGTCGACGGCCAGCGCATCATGGAGCCCACGGCCCTGACGCCGCAGTCGGAGGTCCTCCTCGGGGACTACGTGCTGCGTCTCAAGGCGGCCGCGGTGCGGGGTTCTGGGGCCCGGCGCGCTGCGGCCAGACCCCCGGCCGGGGGCGATGAGCCCATGCCGGTGGGCGACGAGGGCGGCGGTGTACGCGCCACCCGGGCCATGCCGAGCATCAAAAAGGGCTCCGGCGCGGCGAAGGGCGAGCCCGGCGCGGCGCTGGCGAAGCGGCCCGCGCGTCCGGCACGTCCCGCCCCGGGTGGCGGCGCACGTCCGGCGCCGGCGGGTGGCCCGGTGCTTCGCGGCATGGTCGGTCCCTGGGCCGGCCAGACGTATCCGCTCAAGGGCAAGGTGCTCGTGGGGCGGCAGCCGCCCGCCGGCATCATGCTGGATGACGACTCCGTGAGCCGCCGCCACGCGGAGCTGGAAGCGACCAGCTCGGGCGTGACGGTGCGGGACCTGGGCAGCGCCAACGGGACGCTGCTCAACGGGGAGCCGTTGGACCAGACGCCGGTCCCGCTCGAGCCGGGGGATCAGCTCCAGTTCGGCGTGGTGGAGATGACCTTCGAGCCCGAGCCGTCCGCGGTGCCCGTGCGCAGGGGCGCGGCGGGCGCGGCGCGTGGGGGCTCGGACGAGGATCCCGCCGCCAAGCGCAAGAAGCTCATCATGGTGGCGGCCGGGCTGGTGGGCGTGCTGCTGATGGTGGGCATGGTGTCCTCCATCCTGAACCCCAAGCCGGTGGACGTTCAGGGCCCGGGTGGGGCCGCGCAGATGGATCCGACGCAGAAGATCCAGGAGCTGCTGAGCGAGTGCCGCTCCTACGCCTCCAGCGAACTGGGCGCCCCCAACTGGGAGAAGGCCCACGAGGTCTGCACCCAGGCGTTGGACCTGGACCCCATCCACCCGGAGGCGAACACGCTCATCCGGCGCATCAAGCTGGAGAAGGAGTCCTTCGAGTACTACTCGCAGGGCGAGCGGCTCCTGCAGCGCCTCAAGCCGGAAGAGGCCCTGGAGTCGTTCCGGAAGATCCAGAAGGAGAGCGAGTACTTCCGCCGCGCCCGCGCCAAGGCGCGCGAGGCCGCCGAGGCGGTGACGAAGCGCGCACAGGAGGACTGCAAGCTGTACCTGCGTGACTCGCAGTGGAGCGCCGCCGTGTCACGCTGCGAGGTGTACATGGCGGTGTGGTGCCAGTCGAAGCCGCGTGAGGACCTGCAGCCGCCCCTGGGCTTCACGCTGAAGCTGGAAGGCCGCCTGCGCCGCGACGAGTGGCGGCCGAAGGATCCGATGTTCGTGAAGTTCCTCATCGCGCGGCAGAGGATGGACGCCAACGCGGCGCCGTGGGAGTGCCCGGTGGCGGAGGTGCTGGCCGGTGACGAACGGGTCGTGGACCCGCGCACCTTCGTCATGGAGGCGGCGAAGAAGCGCTTCCCCAACAAGCTGATGCAGGCCGCGCTCCTGGACTACTGGGGTGGCCGTGGCAGCGAGGCGCTGGCCACCATGCAGAAGCTGCGCGCCAACTACGAGGCCGCGCAGTACCACGCCGAGGCGGACGAGCTGATGAAGATCATGTCCACCGTGGATCAGCTCTTCAAGGTGGGCCAGAGCTACCTGGCCGCAGAGGATCCGGAGAAGGCCGCGGAGCCCTTCCGCGAGGCGCTGGCCACGGACAAGGCGGTGATGCTGGAGCTGGCGGAGTCCAAGCCGTCCTTCTACCGGCGCAACATCCTCCAGGACATCGCGGAGAAGTCGTACCAGCGCGGCAAGCACTGGGCCGACCGCGAGGACCGCCGCCGCGCCTGCCGCGTGTGGAAGCTGGGGTTCAGCTTCTACGCGGGCAATCCGAACCTGAACAAGGCGGCGGCCTTCTGCTCCTCGAGGGCCCTGGAGGCCTTCCGCGCGGCGTCTGGCTGCGGCGACATGGCGGTGGCGCTGGACTACGCCGTCAAGGGCGACGGTGTGGAGGAGATGGTCGTCGCGAAGCAGGCGGAGCTGGGCTGCAAGTAGCACGCGTCGTGGACAGGGCCGGGCGGGCGCGCTAGGCACGGGGGCATGGACGACACCAGCCCTTCGCGCTCAGCGCCCACCCTGGTCCTCATCGACGCGTCCGGCTTCATCTTCCGCGCCTACCACGCCATCCCTCCGCTCACGACGAGCAAGGGGGTGCAGACCAACGCCGTGCTGGGCTTCACGCGCATGGTGCTCAAGGCCCTGCGTGAGCTGAAGCCCACACACGTGGCGCTCGCCTTCGACAAGGAGAGCCGCACCGAGCGCCAGAAGATTGATCCGACGTACAAGGCGAACCGCGAGGGCCCTCCGGAGGACCTGGTTCCCCAGTTCGCCCTCATCCGCCGCGTGGTGGAAGCCATCAACGTGCCCGTGCTTGAGGTGGCCGGCTGGGAAGCCGACGACGTCATCGGCACGCTGGCCGTGAAGGCGAAGCAGGAGGGCTTCTGCGTCCAGGTCGTCACCGGCGACAAGGACTTCGTGCAGATTGTCGACGACGACGTGCGCCTGTACGACCCGATGAAGGACGTGCACACGCTGCCCGCGGACGTGAAGGCGCGGCTGGGCATCGAGCCGGGGCAGATGCGGGACTACCTGGCCCTCATCGGCGACGCGGTGGACAACGTCCCCAAGGTGCCGGGCATCGGCCCGAAGACGGCCACCGAGCTCATCCAGCAGTTTGGCGACGTGGAGACGCTGCTCTCTCGCCTGGCTGAGGTGAAGAAGCCGAAGATCCGGGAGAACATCGCCTCGCACCGCGAGAGCCTCCTGCGCGCCAAGGTGCTCGTCACCTTCAAGACGGACCTGCCGCTGGACGTGCGCATGGCGGACCTGGCCCGCCGGCCGGTGGACGCGCAGCGCTCGCGCGAGCTGTTCACCGAGCTGGAGTTCTTCGCCCTCCTCAAGGAGCTGCCCCAGCAGGACGGTGTCGCCGGGGCACCCGAGGAGGTGAAGGAGAAGCCCGCGCCGCTGGCGGTGACGCCGCGGCTGGTGGGCGCGGACGCGGAGCTCGCCCAGTTGGCTGGCGCCGTGCGCGAGGCGGGCGCCGTCACCCTGATTCCCGCCTACGAGGGCTCACCTTTCGGCGCGAAGCTGGTGGGCCTGGGCGTGGCGCTGCCGGACGGGCAGACGGCGTATGTGCCGCTGCGGCACGCGCAGCTCGGCGTCACCCAGGTGCGGCCGGAGGCCTTCACCGCGGCCTTCCGCGAGGTGCTGGAGGACGCGGCGGTGAAGAAGGGCGGGCATGACCTCAAGGCGCTCAGCCTGGTGCTGGCCAACGACGGCATCACCCTGCACGGCGCGCACGACGACGTGGAGCTGCTCAGCTATCTGCTCAACCCGTCCCGCCGCGAGCACGCGCTGGTGGACCTGTCGCGCGAGCGGCTGAACACGGAGCTGCCGCCGCTGCCGCCCGCCGCGGAAGGCAAGCGCGGCAAGAAGGACCGCGCGCTGGCGGACCACACGGTGGAGGAGGTGGCCACCGGCTTCGCCATCCGCGCCGAGGCCGCGCGCCGGCTGGCGCCCGAGCTGTGGAAGGAGCTGGAGGCGGCGAAGCTGGCGACGCTGGCTCGCGACATGGAGCTGCCGCTGTTGCCGCTGCTGGCGCAGATGGAGCGCAGGGGCGTGCTGCTGGACACCGCCGAGCTGTCGCGCACCTCCGTGAAGGTGGACGCCGCCGTCGAGGCGCAGGTGAAGGAGGTCTACCGGCACGCGGGCCGCGAGTTCAACATCGGCTCCAATCCGCAACTGGTGGAGGTGCTCTTCACGGAGCTGAAGCTGCCCATCATCAAGCGGGGCAAGACGGGGCCGTCCGCGGACCAGGAGGTGCTGGAGAAACTGTCCGAGGAGCACCCGCTGCCGGGCGCCATCATCGAGTACCGCAGCTTGTCCAAGCTGAAGAGCACCTACCTGGACACGCTGCCCACGCTGGTGGCCGCCGACGGGCGCATTCACACCACCTACCACCAGGCGGCCACCGCCACCGGGCGCCTGTCCTCCACCGACCCGAACCTCCAGAACATCCCCGTCCGCACCGACCTGGGCCGGGAGATTCGCCGCGCCTTCGTGGCAGCGGAAGGGCACCAGCTGGTGAGCGCGGACTACAGCCAGGTGGAGCTGCGGCTGCTGGCGCACATCGCGGACGACCCCGTGCTCATCGAGGCCTTCCTCCATGACGAGGACATCCACACCCGCACCGCGGCCGAGGTGTTCGGCGTGGCCAAGGAGCAGGTGGACCGCGAGCAGCGCCGCGTCGCGAAGATGGTGAACTTCGGCATCGCCTACGGCCTGTCACCGCACGGCCTGGGGGCGCGGCTGGGCATTGCCCAGGACGTGGCCCGCGACATCATCGAGCGGTACTTCACGCGCTACGCCGGCATCCGGCGCTACCTGGAGGAGACTGTCGATAGGGCGCGCAAGACGGGCTACGTGGAGACGCTCTACGGCCGCCGCCGCTACATGGCGGACCTGAACTCCAAGAACCGCGGCGTGGCCCAGGCCGCCGAGCGCGCTGCCATCAACATGCCGATTCAAGGCACCGCCGCGGACCTCATCAAGAAGGCCATGCTGGCGGTGGACGAGGCGTTGACGGCCCAGAAGCTGCGCACGCGGATGCTGCTGCAGGTCCACGACGAACTCCTCTTCGAGGCGCCCGACGCGGAAGTGGAGCAGGTGAAGGCGCTGGCGGTGAAGGCCATGTCCTCGGTGGCCGACCTGAAGGTGCCGCTCAAGGTAGAGGTGGGCGCGGGGCGCAGTTGGGCGGACGCGCACTGACGCGCGGGCAGGGCGGGGCGGCGCGAAAAAATACGGGAGGAGCGCCCACCCCCGTAGGC
>NZ_VHLC01000059.1:0-53689 GCF_006547355.1 Myxococcus sp. AB036A
GAGCCCGCGCCCCCGCCCGAGGAGCAGGTCTCCGAAGAGCCGCCCCCGCCGGTGTCGGCGGAGTACCCCATGCCGGATGAGCAGCCCGCCCAGCCGAGCGCGATGGCGGCGCTCAAGGACAAGGGGAAGCTCGTGCCCCTCGTGGTGATGAGCGTGGTGGGCCTGGTCTTCCTGGTGCTGATGATTGCCGTGCTCGCGGGCGCCTAGCGTCGCGAGCAGGGCCCTGCCCTCAGGAGAGAGCATTCCTTCCGCCCGCGCGTCCCTGTCACGCGCGGGCGGAGGTCCATCCGCGGCTATCGCGTGGAGATGCGCGCCACGGGCTGGATGTTCAGCTCGGGCGACAGCTCCTGGTAGCTGAGCACGGAGAACGACGGGTTGAACTCGTACTCCAGCAGCTTGCGGACGTAGCGGCGGATGTCCATGGCCGTGAGGATGACGGGCCGCTGCGCGCTGGGCGGCAGGTGGCCACACTCCGAACGCACGGCCTGGACGATTTCCTGCGCCAGCTCCGGCTCCAGCGCCAGGTGCGCGCCCGCGGAGGTCCGCTTCACCGAGCCGCGGATGGCGTCCTCGATGTTCGGGTCCAACAGGTACACCACCAGGGTGCCGGTGCCACGCGCGTACTTGTGGGAGATGTAGCGGCGCTGGGCCGCGCGGACATGCTCGGTGAGCATGACGTTGTCCGCCTCCACCTGCCCGTACTCGGCCAGGGCCTGGAGGATGCCGCGCAAGTCACGGATGGAGATCTCCTCCTCCACCAGGCGCTGGAGGATGTCCGTCAGCTTCAGCACGTTGACGACCTTGGGGACGACCTCCTTCACGATGGCGGGGAAGGCCTTCTCCAACTGCTCCAGCATCGTCTGCGTCTCCTGCACGCCGACGAACTCACGGGCGTTGCGCCGCAGCACGGCGGCGGTGTGCAGGATGATGTAGCCGGGCACGTCCCACGTCGTGAGGCCGGCGGCCTCCAGCGTGTCGCGGTACTGCTCGGGGACCCAGGCGGCGGGCTGCCGGGTGGCGGGGTTCACCGCCTCGAAACCCTGGATGTTCATCAGCCGCAGCCGGTCCACCGTGTCGTTCACCAGGACGTGGCCCAGCGTGGCCTGGCCGGTGACGACGGGCACCTCGTTGATTTGAATCTGGTACGCGCCCGGCGGTAGCGAGCCGTTGCCACGCGCGCGCACGCCCGGGAAGCGCACGCCCAGCTCCACGAAGAGGCCATCACGCATGAACGGGATGAGCTCGAAGAGGAACTTCCCGTTGTCCTGGCGCGAGTCGACGAAGGGGACCAGCGCGTCGGAGACCTCCAGGACGATGGGTGTGACGACGGGGATGAACAGCTCGGAGTCCGGATTGAGGGCTTCCTTGGGCGCGGGCTCCGATGCCATGGGCGTGCCCAGGTCCGTCTCCATGGCCGGGCCGGCATCCTCCGCCTCCACGGCCTGCTGCTGCTTCTTCAGCATCGTCCAGGCGCCCAGGCCCGCGCCGATGCCCAGCAGGAAGAAGGGAATCTTGGGCAGACCGGGCACCAGGCCCAGGACGATGAGCATGCCGGAAGCAATGGCGATGGCCTTCGGGTAGGCCGTCAGCTGGGAGCCCATGTCCATGCCCAGGTGATTGCCCTCTTCCTCACCCGCCACGCGCGTCACGATGATACCGGCGCAGGTGGAGACGAGGATGGCGGGAATCATGCCGACCAGACCGTCACCGATGGTGAGCAGCGTGTACTTCTGCGCCGCGTCGCCAGCGGACATGCCCTTCTGCGTCACGCCGATGATGAGGCCACCGACGATGTTGACGACGGTGATGATGATGCTCGCGATGGCGTCGCCCTTCACGAACTTCATGGCGCCGTCCATGGCGCCGAAGAGCTGGCTCTCACGCTCCAGGTCGCGGCGCTTCTTCTTGCCCTGGTCCTGGTCGATGGAGCCGGCCCGCAGGTCGGCGTCGATGGACATCTGCTTTCCGGGCATCGCGTCCAGGGTGAAGCGGGCGGCCACTTCGGCGACGCGCTCCGAGCCCTTGGAAATCACGATGAAGTTCACGATGACCAGGATGATGAAGAGGATGGCGCCGACGACGAAGTTGCCCTGCACCACGAAGTTTCCGAACGCCACCACCACCTCTCCCGGGTCACCGGTGAGGAGGATGAGACGCGTGGTGGAGATGGTGAGGGCCAACCGGAACATCGTGGTGATGAGCAGCAGCGTCGGGAACACCGACAAGTGCAGCGCCGCTGGCACGTAGAGGGACACGAGGAGCAGCACCACCGAGATGCTGATGTTCAGCGTCAGCAGCACGTCCAGCAGCAGCGTGGGCAGCGGGACGATCATCATCCCGACGATGGCCACGACCACCACGGCGAGGACGATGTCGGAGTACTTGGAGAGGAAGCTGTTCGAATTGGTGGCAGCCATCAGCGGTCAGGCATCCTAGGCCAACCCGGGTGCCTTCTGTCAGGGGGGGCGTCGCGAAGGGCCCCTCCCCCACGACGAAACCCGCCGTTCTCCCTCGGGCGGAAGCAGCCGGGCAGTCAACCGAAGTGGACATTCCTTCTTGCACCGCGCCCCGTCACGCGGGTTCATCCCCCTGTCGTGCCCTGCCGACCAGGAGGGCCGGGGCAGGCCACACGAAACCTGGGAGAACACGATGCGACTGAAGAATGCCTTGGGCAGGGGTCTTCCGCTGATGTTGCTGGGGGCGTCCCTGGCCTGTTCGGCCTGCTCGGACGGCGGCCCCAGCGGCCCTGGCCCCTCTGGTGAGAGGGAGAAGAACGTCGTCAAGGGCAAGGCCACGGACACCGCGGGCAAGCCCCTGGCGGGGGTGGAGGTGGTGGCCGACAATCAGGTCCTCTACGACTCCGACGTGGTGGGCGTGACGGGCGCGGACGGCACCTACCGGCTGGAGCTGGGCCAGGCGGCCACCACCTGGAACGCCAGCGCGCGGCTCAAGCGCGACTTCAACGGCCGCAGCTACACTTTCGAGCTGCACCCCAGCAACGCCACCCCCTTCGCGGGCAACGAGGGCGCCGTCCGGGACTTCAATTGGAAGCTGACCGGCGCGAAGCCCGAGGGCGGCGTCTACGGCAGCGGCGTCTACTTCGACCTCAGGGATTATGTCGATCCGTCCGACCCTGATCAGGCGGTGACGCGTGAGCACATCGAGCTGACCCTCACCCCCACGGGCCCCCTGGTGGACGGGAGTGCCGGCACCCCGAAGACGGCCCGAGGCAGCAACACGCCGGACGGCTTCGGGCTCCCGGACGTTGCCCTGGGGCGCTACACCGTGACGGGCCGCTACGCGCCGCCGGGCCAGGCCGTCCGCCCGCTCGTCGTGCGCGTGCAGGGCGAGGAGACCTACACCGAGTCCGTGACGGTCGACTTCAAGCCCGTCATCGAAGGCGGTGACGGTCCGTACCGCCTGGACGTGGAGCTGAAGTTCCCCTGAGCCCAAGGGCCAGGGAAGGCGGGCCGGGGCCTTCGAGCGGCCCCGCCCGCGCCTACGCCGCGCCGTCGGATTCGGAAGACGGCGACCCCTCGGCGCTCTCCAGCGCCGCGGCGGCCAGCATCCGGGCCCGGGCGCTGAGCGGATCCTGTCCTTCGGGATCCAGCCCCACCGCATGATTGAAGTCCCGGGCGGCCTCGTGGACCTTGCCGAGCCGCAGGTGGACTTCCCCGCGGTTGACGAAGGGCGTGAGGTCGGAGGGGTCCAGCTCGATGGCGCGGTTGAAGTAGGACTCGGCCAGGTCCAGGTCTTCCAGCGCCAGGTGGCAGGCGCCCAGCGCCGTCTGGAAGTAGGCCTCGGTGGGGTCCATGGCCGCCAGGGACTGGAACAAGGTCAGCGACTCACGGAAGCGGCCGTCCTGGAAGAGGTTGAAGCCTTCCGTGGCCCGTTCGAGCATCTCCGGGCCGGACAGGGGCTTCACGTCGTCGTTGGTCACCGTTGCCTTGGATTCAGTCGTCATCTGCACACATCCCTCACGAGGGCGGGAGGACGGCCCCGGAGCCGGTAGGGCAAGCGGTTCCGGGCGCCGGGAGCTTAGACTGTTATCGGCTTTTCCACCAAAACGGTGCGCCGCTTCGGAAGCGATATTCGCGCCGCCGCCGCGAAAAAAAGGATCAGAAAATGGGGAGGAAACTTCTGCCCCCCATTCTCCCATAATCCTTTTGTAAGCAGCGCCGCCGCAAACCACCCGCTTCCCAAACTTTCTGGAGAACGCAAATGACCACCGCCACCACCGCCGCCGCCGCCGCCACGAAGGCCCTCGGAGCCAGCCAGGGTCTCTCCGCCCTCGAGCAGAAGTCCCTCTCCGGTCTGACGGGTCCGGACCGTGAGCGCGCCGAGGCGCAGCTCATGCTCCAGAAGCAGCAGGAGGCCACCGCCTTCGTGGCCAACCTGATGAAGAAGCTCAACGAGATCGCGATGTCCGTCATCGGCAAGATCTAATCCTGCCGCTGTAACGCGACTCTCGGAGCCGGCTTCCCTCTCGGGATGCCGGCTCCTTGCTTTTGCGGGCTCGAGCGCCTCACCCGAAACGACGAAGCCCGGACTGCGCGACGACTCGCGCGGCCCGGGCCTGGTGCGTGTTGCGATGAAAAGGGGCATGCCCCCCGGGGCCTACCGGGACTTCTTCACCTGGTCGGCCTGCTGCTTGAGGGTGCGCAGCGTCGCGTGGGCGCGCTGCGTGGCACGGCGCTTGAGGCCCGGGTCCAGCTGGATGGCCTTGCTGAGGTCCGCGAGCGCCTCGGGAACATTGCCCCGGCGCAGCTGGATTTCACCCCGGCCGACCAGCGCGTCCACGTGGCCGTCGTTGAACTGGAGCGCCAGCCGGAAGGCGTCGAACGCCTCGTCGAAGCGCTCCAGCGTCATGAGCGTCGCCCCGAGCTGCGCGTGGAAGACGGCGTCGGTGGGCGAGGCGGCCACGAGGCCCTGGAAGATCTGCAGGGCCTGCTGCGAGCTGCCCGCCTGGAGGAGCTGATAGGCCTTGTCCGCCCAGGCGTAGAGCTGCGTGTTGGAGAGGTTGAGGAACTGCCCCAGGGTGATTTCGCCGCGGATCACCGCCTCGGCGAGTGCTTCCGGGACGACGACCTTCTCTTTTTCACCCCTGGGGGCGGAGTCACTCACGACAGCCTCGAGAAGGGCCAGGAAGTCCCCCACCTGGCCCGATGAAGTACGTCCAGCGGCTAGAACGACTGGGGACCGCGGAAGCGGACCATATCATTCAGCTTGGACAGCTTCTCCAGCGTCCCGAACATGTCACCCAGCGCCTTGAAGGACTGGGTCAGCCCGGACTTGTGCTGGTTCTTGTCGTAGGCGCCGAAGAGGTCGTCCGCCTTGCGGAACGGGTTGAAGCCGTTCGCATTGGTGTTCTTGAGCTGGTCGAACACCTTGCTGATGGAGTCGAACGTCTCGTTCAGCTTGTTCAGCTCGGGCTTGGCACTGCTCATGTCCCAGGGCAGCGGCTTCGCCTGGGGCAGGTTGGTGTTCATGTCCCAGTTCTGGGCCACCTCACCCGCCGCGGGGGAGTCCGCCGCCGCCGAGTAGTTGAAGGCCATGGTGCGCCGCTCGGTGATGACGGCCTCGCCCACCTTGTGCACGTCGCCGCCGTTCTCATGGCCGACAATCTCCTTGCCATGGAACGTCCAGTCGGCCGCGTTCTGCCCCATGTGGAAGACGTCCGCGGACTGGTTCGAGTGGAAGCGGACGACCTCGTCCATGCCCTTGTTGGTGACCTGGCCGACCTTGCCCTTGCCCTTGTCGATGTCCGTCACGCGCACGTGGCTGTCGCCGTAGACGACGTCCAGCTGGCCCGTCACCGTCATGCCGTTGCCCCAGGGCTTGCAGGAGCAGTTGATGCGGGTGCCGTCGCCCAGGACGAAGGACGTGTCGCGCTTGAAGTCGAACTTGCCGCCGTCGCTCTCGTCGACGTGCGGATCACCCCAGACGCGGGTGTTCTTGCCGTCCGGCCCCGTCACGCGCCACTCGAACTGGCCCAGCTGCTCGATGGTGTAGCCGCCCGGGGTGGTGATCTTCCCGGTGCCCTCTTCCACCTTCAGGGAGTTGGCCTCGCGCACCGCGTCCAGGGGGTTGGGACGCTCGGCGGGGAAGGCGGCGTTGGTGCCCGTCGCACCCGCCTGCTTCGTGGAGGCAGCGGCCTGGGACATCTGATCCACGGCCTTGCCGGCGACGTTCACCGCCTTGCCCGCCAGGTCAACGGCCTTCTCCACCAGATTCAGCGTCGACTCGATGAGCTGCGCGTTGCGCGCGATCGTCGAGGTGTTGACGTTGCCCGCGCCCTGCGTCGTGGCGAGTTGCCGGTTACCGCCAACTCCGCCGATGCCGTTCGACATATTCGGTGCTCCCTAAGGAGGGGGGAAATGTTCGATGCTGCTTCACCGTGATTTTCGGTGTTCAGCGCTGGGAGTTTCGCCTCGGTGCGTCGCTTTTCTTAAAAAGAAGGTACGAGCCGATCACTCGGGGCGGGGGCACCTCTTGCCAGGGCGGGAAAAAGAATCAGAAAATCCCGAGGAAACTTCCGGCCCCCATTCTCCCATAATCCTTTTGTAAGCAGCGCCGCCGCAAACCACCCGCTTCCCAAACTTTCTGGAGAACGCCATGACCACCGCCACCACCGCCGCCGCCGCCGCCACGAAGGCCCTCGGAGCCAGCCAGGGTCTCTCCGCCCTCGAGCAGAAGTCCCTCTCCGGCCTGACGGGTCCGGACCGTGAGCGCGCCGAGGCGCAGCTCATGCTCCAGAAGCAGCAGGAGGCCACCGCCTTCGTGGCCAACCTGATGAAGAAGCTCAACGAGATCGCGATGTCCGTCATCGGCAAGATCTAATCCTGCCGCTGTAACGCGACTCTCGGAGCCGGCTTCCCTCTCGGGATGCCGGCTCCTTGCTTTTGCGGGCTCGAGCGGGCCCCAGCACAACCCACTCCCCTTCCCCAGCACCCCGCAAAGCAAAACCGCCGCTCCGGTCAAAGACCCGGGCGGCGGCTTCAAGGACAGGCGTGCAGCGGGGCCGCTCGCGGTCGGGCTACTCGCCCCACATGTCCTTGAGGAGCTCCTTGCGGCGGCTCATCAACTTCCCGAAGAAGTTGTCGTCCCGCATCTTCTGGAACATCGCGTTCGTCTCGTGCTTCTTCGTCGTCGACTCGGCGTGCGACTTGACGTCGTCGGCGGAGGCGTTCGGGTTGCTCTTGAGGAAGGCCTCCATCTCGCCCTGGACCTTCTCCTTCACCGTGTTGATCCGGCCTTCGCCCAGGTACTGGAGGCTGCCCTTGATCTCCGGCTCGTTCATCCGGTCCATGGCGGAGTTCAGCACGCCCTCCCACGCCTGCTTCTGGGCCTCGGGGGTCGTCGTCGTCGACTTGCGCGTCGTCGCGGACGCGTTGTTCGCAATCTTGGTGGTCACGGGGAAATCTCCTCGGAAGAAAAGAACGTCTCGAGGGAGTTATCGTCGGCGCCGGGCCCCAAGTTGCGTCCCTCGGGCCCAGGCGCCGACGCGGTGCGACTAGCCCTTGAGCTTGCCCAGGCTGGGGTTCTTCATCCAGGCCTTGAAGGACTCCAGGTCCTTCTGCTCGGCCTTGACGTCCGGCGGCGCGGCCGGCGGAGGCGGCACGTCCCCCGTCAACGACGCGTGCTTCTTGCTGCTCGTCTCAAAGGCGTCCTTCGCGCCACCCGGCCCGGCGGGGGCCTTGGGCGCGGCGGCCGGCGCCGCCGTGGCGGCCGGCGCGGCGGCAGCGGCCTCGTCGGTGGAGAAGCCACGGGCGTTCAGGTACGCCTGCATCCACTCCACGGACTCCACCAGCACGGGCGGCATGGTGGCCAGGGCCGGCGTCTTCGTCGCCTCGTTCAGGTGCCGGGTAAAGGCGTCCTTCACGTCCTGGTAGAGCTGGAAGCTCAGCGAAGCACCGGGCTTGGTGTTGCCCAGCAGCGCGGACATCTTCCGCATCACCTGCTGCAGCGTACCCGTCGCGGACTTCGCCTGGTTCTCCAGCTCGGTGACGAGACGCTCGCGCTTGGCGACCAGTTCGGGCGGGGCCTCCGGAGGCATCTGGGCGGGAACGCGCGGATCAGGATTCGGGTTCGACATGTCAACGACCTCCCTGACGACGAAGAATTGAGCGTCGGGCAGCCTACCAGACTCCCCGGAAGAACAGTCGACTCCGGATGTGAAATGCGGCTGTCAGCGGCGGCTCAGGGCGGAGATCATGGCCGCCGCCTTGCGCACCACGGGGTCATCCCCCGGCTGCATCGCCGCCGCCCGGCGCAGATCCTCCAGCGCCTGGGGCTTCTGACCCATGGCCAGCTTCACTTCCGCGCGCCCCACGTAGACGGACGGATCATGCGGCGTCAGCTTGGCCGCCACGTCGAAGGCCGCCAGCGCCCCCTGCCCGTTCCCGGCCGCCATCTCCACCACGCCCAGGGCCTTGGCGAAGTAGGCGTCCGTCGGGTTGACGGCATACAGGCCCTGGAAGAGCGTGCGCGCCTCGCTCACCCGGCCTTGATAGAAGAAGTAGTAGGCCGTCTTGGCGATGGCGTAGAGCTCTTCGTCCGAGTAGCCACGCACGTCCCGCAGCGTGGCCTTGCCATCCGCCCAGCGCTGCAGGAGCGTGTCCAGCTTCGCCTCGTCCTTTGGATCATCCGGGTCCAGGGCCGCCATGACGCTAGTAGCCCTCGTCCTTCTGCGCGTCCCACATGCGTCGGATGATCTCCTTCGTCTCCTCGTTCACCTGATCCACCAGGGAGAGCATGGCGGACTCGCGGTGCAGCAGCGCCTTGAGCCGCTCCAGCCGGTCGGGCGCCGCCTTCACCTTGCCCAGGCCCCGCTCCAGCATCCGGCGCTGGTCCTCGTGCCCCCGGCCCGCCACGCTGGACAGGTGGGGCCGGTCGCTGAAGCGCTCCAGGTCCGCGTCATGCCCGCCGGGGTGCGGCGGCAGCGGCAGGCGGAGCTCCTCAGAGGAGTGCGCCGGCCCGATGAAGTCCAGCAGCGCCGCGGACGCGAGCGCCGGGTTCTTCGGGTTGCCCGTCTTGCGGAGCTTCTTCCGGTCGACCTGCGCCGGGTCGACGAGCCGCTCACGGACGCTGCGGGGACCGCCCCAGGGCCACAGGGACGTATTCGGAGGCGGATTGTTGATTCTGGCCATCGTGATACCGAACCTCACTCCAGATGGGTGGGGGACGTCCAGCCCCCCTAGCGCCTGGCAGCCGCGGCCGCCTGCTCACGTTGCAGTTCGTAGACGAAGTTCAGGACCTCGGCCACGGCGTCATACAGCTCCTCGGGGACCTCCTGGCCCACCGCCACGCGGTAGAGCGCATTGGCCAGGTTCACGTTCCGCATGAGGGGGATGTTGTGCTCGCGGGCAATCTCGCGAATCTTCTCCGCCTTGAGCCGCATGCCCTTGGCCACCACGCGCGGCGCGCCGTCCTTCTCCTTGTCGTACTTCAACGCGATGGCGATTTCGGCGTCGTCACTCATGGAAGGCCCCGTTGTCCCTGCATGATAGCCACACCCGGCCTCCTCACGCGCGGCCCTCGGGGGCTGGCTGGCCGGACTTCAAGCCGTAGACGAAGTTGAGGACCTCGGCGACCGCGTCGTACAGCTCCTCCGGGACTTCGTGCCCCACCTCCACCCGCAGCAGGGCGTGGGCTAGGGGCACGTTGCGCAGCGTGGGCACGTCCTGCTCGCGGGCAATCGCCTTGATGCGCTCGGCCTTGAAGTCGATGCCCCGGGCCAGCACGCGCGGCGCGCCATCCTTCTCCCGGTCGTACTTGAGGGCCACCGCCACGTGGTCCGGGTTCGTGACGATGACGTCGGCCTCGCGCACGGCCTCCATCTGCGCACCTTCCATGATCTCCTGGTGCATCTCCTTGCGCTTGGCCTTGTGGTGCGGGTCACCCTCGCTCTGCTTGTACTCCTTCTTCACCTCCTCCTTCGTCATCATCATGTCCTTCATGAAGGACTTGCGCTGCCACCAGACGTCGAAGACGCCGAAGAGGACGAAGAGGAGCGCCACCCGCGTGGCCACGCGCGTCACCAGCTCTCCCATGATGGCCATGATGCCGCGCGTGTCCTGCCGCAGCGTTTCGGCCACCATGGGCATGGAGTCGCGCACCACGCCGTAGACGACGTAGGCGGTGACGGAGATTTTGATGAGGTTCTTCAGCAGTTCAACAATCGCCTTCTTGTTGAACAGGTTCTTCATTCCTTGGATGGGATTGAGCTTCTCCATCTTCGGAATCAGCGGATCCATGGTGAAGAGCGTCCCCACCTGGAGGTACTCCATCAGCCCGCCGACAATGGCTCCGCCCGCCAGCACCGGCAGCGACACCAGCAACACCGCGCGCACGCCCAGGTAGAGCAGCTGCCCGGTGGCCACCGACAGGTCTACGGGATTCGTCAGGTGGTCGAAGGAGAACAGGAAGAGCGACGTCAGCTCCGTCTCCAGCATGTCCCAGCTGCCTTTGACGGCGGCCAGCCCCACCAGGAGCACGCCCACGCCGCTGAGGTCCTTGCTCTTCCAGACCTGCCCCTTCTTGCGTGAGTCATCCAGCTTCTTCTGGGATGGCTCTTCTGTTTTTTCGCCGCTCTCGTCCGACATGGCGCGTCCCGGATGAAGAGGCTCAGGACAAGAGCCGCAGGGCTTGGTTGAGGGTCCGCAGCATGACGACCATCTCCCCCTGCATGCGGTCCACCAGGGCGCCGAGCACCAGGAAGACGAGCAGCACGCTCACCAGGGGCTTGACGGACATGGAGATGAAGAACACCTGGATTTGCGGCGCCACGCGGTTGATGGCGCCCAGCGCCACGTCGGTGAGGAAGGTCGCCAGCATCGCCGGAGCGGCCAGCGCCAGGCTCACCCGGAGCAGGTCCGCGAACACGCGAAGAATCAGGTCGAAGAAGGGCCACGGCCCGTCGTGGAAGCGCGGGAAGCCGTCCAGCGGCACCGCCACCAGGCTGTCCGCCAGCGCTTCGATGACCAGGTGGTGCCCGTTCAGCGTGAGGAACAGCACCACCGCCAGCTGCACCTTGAAGCTGGAGAACAGCGTCACCTGCTGCCCGAGCTGGGGCACGTACAGCTGCGCGTTGTTGCTGCCGGACATGGTGTCCACCAGGTTGCCGGCCACGCGCGCGGCTTCGAACAGCGTGTTGACGACGAAGGCGATGGTGAAGCCGACGAACACCTCCTTCGCCATCAGCGCGATGTACGGCAAGGCGCTCAGGGGGATGGACGTCACCGAGCCCGCGATGAGGGGATAGAGGACGATGGAGAGCGTCAGCCCGACGCCCATCTTCAGCTCGGTGGGGACCACCTCGCCGCCGAGGAAGGGGCTGAAGATGAGCACGGGCATCACCCGGCACATCACCAGCGCCACCGTGAAGATGACGGCCGAGACGTTGGCCCGGGTGCCCAGCTCTGCGACGAGGTCCGCGACGTTCATTTGATGAGCGCTGGGAACCTGTCGAAGACGTGGAACGTGAAGCGCACCAGCTGGCTTCCAATCCAGGGGCCGGCCAACGCGAGGATGCCGAACACGGCGACGACCTTCGGCGCGAAGGTGAGCGTCTGCTCCTGGATCTGCGTGGTGGCCTGGAACAGGGAGATGATGAACCCCACCAACAGGCTCATCAGCACCGGCGGCGCCGACGCGACGAGCACCAGGAACAGGGCCTCCTGGGTGATGAACGTGAGCTGATTCATGGAGCCATCTCCCTACAGGTAGCCGACGACCAGGCCCTTGGCGATGAGATACCAGCCGTCCACGAGCACGAACAGCAGCAGCTTGAACGGCATGGAGATGGTGGTCGGTGACAACATGTGCATGCCGAGCGCCAGCAGGATGTTGGCCACCACCATGTCGATGACGATGAACGGCACGAACAAGAGGAAACCTATCTGGAAGGCCTCCTTGAGTTCGGACACCACGAAGGCCGGGATGATGACCATGAAGTCATTGCTCTCCACGGCGTCGCGGTCCTCGCCCTTGCGCATCTTCTTGGCGAGGTTGAAGAAGAGCGCCCGGTCCTTGGTGGTGACCTTCTTGATGAGCCACTCGCGCAGCGGCTCCTTGGACTTGTTGGCGGCGCCCAGCATCGAGCCCACCGTCTCCGAGGAGAACACGCCGGGGCCCTTGGCCCAGATGTCCAGGCCGGCCGCGCGGTACATCTGCTGGCCCACCGGGGCCATGATGTAGACGGTGAGGATGATGGCCAGGCCGGTGATGACCTGGGTGGGCGGAATCTGCTGCGTGCCCAGCGCCGAGCGGACGATGGAGAGCACCACCGAAATCTTCACGAAGCTGGTCGCCATCATCAGCGCGAAGGGCACCAGGCCCATGGCCGCGAGCGCCAGGATGAGGATGAGCGGGCGCGAGGCGAACGAGTCGCTGTTGACGGCCTCGTTGACCACCGAGTCGGGGATGGCCGCGCCCCCGCGCTTCTGAGCGAGCGCGGCGAAGGGATGAACGGCGACCACGGCCGCGAACAGCCAGGGCGGGACGCGCGGGAGACGGGAACGGGCGGAGGAAGGGAGGTTCACGGGCACGGTCGTCAGGAGCCGGGGGGCTGGGAAGGCGGGCCACCACTGCGGCGGGAGAGGAGCTTCTGGAGGAATGGGCTCAGTGGAACTGCATTCGTCTGCGGGCGCTGCGCGCGGATGCGCTCCACCGCCTCCACATCCAGCTTCGACAACAGTTGCAAGCCGCCCTCGCCGCCGCCCAACAGCAGGTATTCATCCGCGGCCTTCACCACGAAGAGGCTGCGGCGCTGGTCCAGGGGCAGCCGCTCCACCACGGAGACCAGGGGCTGACGGCCCGCGGCCGTCCCCTGAAGCCCCATCAGCTTGCGCAGTCCCACGTTCAGCGTCAGGTAGATGGACGCAACCACCACGCCCAGCACGAGCAGCGTGCGCACCAGCGTCCAGCCCAGGCTGTCCGTTTCCTCGGACTCCGACAGGGTGTCCCCGCCCGCGCCGCTCCGGGCCGCCTTCGCGGACTCGCGAGCAGACAGCTCCGCGTCCAGGGCCCGGTCCGCTTCCAGCAACTCGACGTCGGCCGTGGGGTCCGCCTTCTCAGCGGCCAGTGCTGGCGTCGCGGGCGAAACAACCGCGGGTGCCGGCGGCTGGGCAGGCTCCGCGGGAGGCACCACCGGCTTCACGGAGGGTGCGGACGTGGACGGAGCCTGGGCCATGGCGGCGGGCGGCGCGAACACCAGCGCGACACCAAGCAACAGGCGCATGAGGGGGGGACGGAGGACTGCCATGGCTGGGCGCGAGGCTAGTGCATCGGCCGGAGGACCGCCACGGGCCCACGCCCGGCCGGCCGCTCCTGCTCGCCTGCCCTGCCCCGACTGGGACTCAGCTCGCCAGGGTGATGATGCGCACGCCGAGCTGGCCTTCCAACTCCACCAGCTCACCCCGGGCCACCACCTTGCCGTTGACGGACAGCTCCACCGGCTCTCCCGGCCCCCGGTTCAGCTCGAGGACCTGACCGGTGCGCAGCCCCACCACCTGCTGCGCGGTAACGGGCACGCGCGCCAGCTCCACCGCAATCTGCAGGGGCACGTCTCCGAGCAGGTCGCTTCCGTCCGGCTTGCTCACATCGTCCAAGGCCGCCCCTTCCAGTTCCGGAGGCACGTCCAGCTCCGGGTTCGTGAAGTCCTCTTCTTCATCCCCAGGCTCCGCGCTCGCCTCGTCCGCGGAGCCCGGGTGGCCCGGCTCTCCTTGAACGAAATCGGTGATGCGCGCCTGGTAGCGCCCGTCCTCGCCGACGAACACCTCCGCCTCGGCCCACCCCGCCGTCCCCTTCCCCACCCGCAGCCGCGCGGTGCCTGCCTCGCCCTTGTCCGTGCGCGCCGACAACGCGTCCACCAGCAGCACGTCCTTCACCCGCAGGCTCGCCAGGTCCTGGCCGGAAATCTCCGCCGAGCCAATCTCCGCGCGCAGCCAGCTGCGCACCGCCGACAGGCGGCTCGCGAAGGACTCCAGGTCCGCCTTCACCCGGGCCCGCCGCTGCGTGCTCTCCACCGCCGGCTCTGCCGCGTCCAGCACCGCCGCGGGCACCACCAGCCGCACCATGCCGCTGTGCGGTCCCAGCGTCGCTTGCAGGTGGACCGCCAGCATGGGGCCATCATCCCCCAGCCGCGCGGAGACCTCGTCCACACCCCGCGCCACGCCGTCCAACCGGGGGCGCGGCACCGCCGTCTGCAGCCCGGGCACCAGCAGCTTGAGCCCCTCGAGGACGACGTAGGCCATCACGCCCTCCTCGATGTCCGTCAGCGGCCGCAGGCCCACCGTCTCACCGGCGCCGCCCAGCAGCAGGTCCACCGCCACGTGTGCCAGCGCGAGCTCCACCTCCAGCACCGCCCGGCCCTGGAGCGCCCCGGGCGCGAGGACCGCCAGGAAGGTGGGGTCGCCCAGGAAGCGCCGCAGCTCCGCCATGGGCCGCACCTGGACGGACTCCACCGTCAGGCGCACCTCCGCGTCGAACAGCTCCGTGAGCCGAGCCGCCACGGCCACCGTCGTGCCGTCCGCGGGCGTCAGCCACCGCAAGCGCTCCGCGAGCAGCCCCTGGGCCCGGGAGACCTTCTCCAGGTTCCGGAAAGTGAAGGGCCGCCAGCGCCGCTCCTGGCTGGCGGGTGGCTCCTGGGATGCCGGGGACTCCTGCGGAGGCTCCTGGCGCGAAGGCCGGAGCTGGCTCAGGTCCACCAGCATCGTGCGCTCGTGGACGCCCGATCCTTCGTCCTCGGATTCGAGACTCATGCCTTCGCCTCGAAGCGGACGTCTTCAAGCCGGAGCCCACGGCCACTGAGCGCGGTCCGCAGTCCCTCGCTGGCGCCTTCGAGCTGCTTGAGCACCTCGCGGTTGCTGCCGCTGAAGGTGGCCGAAATCTTCCCGTTCCGGGCGCTGACCTTGATGGACAGACCGCTGAGCACGTCGCCCCGCAGGTCGATCTGGAACTCCGCGTTGCCCGCGGCGTTGGTGCCCACGCGGACGCGGTCGACAATCTTCTGCGCAATCTCGGTGGCCAGGGCCCGCAGGCGCTCCGAGCCCGCGGTGTCCTTGGGCTTGGCCACGGGCACCGGCGCCATCAGCGCGGGGTTGAAGCGGAAGCCGGGGGCGATGGACTCCGACCCGCCTTCCTTCTTGTCCTTGCCACCGCCACTGCCCTTGCCGCCGCCCGCGTCGGCATCCGCCCGGATGGCGGCGCCCCGCTCGGAGCTGACCTGCCCCAGGGAGGACTCCGCCTTGCCCAGGTCCTTCTCGCGGCTCTCGGAGGTCCGCTTCTCGTCGGTGCGCCGGGCGTCCCGGGCGTCCGACGCGCGCGAGCCGCCACGAGCCTCCGCGGCCTGCCCCTGAGCCTGGGCCTGCGGCTGGGCCAGTTCCTTCATGGCGGGCTGCTGGTCCTGCTGCACCCGCTCACCAAACGTCTTGCCCTGCTGGGTGGCCCGCGCGAGCACGGCGCGCGCCAGACCGCCCTGTTGCTGCTGGGGCTGCGCGGGCGCCGGGCCCGGCGACGGAGGCGGCTGCTGGGCCTGTTGCATCAGCCGCTGGAAGGCGGAAGCCCCCTCCTGGCGCTTCTTGGCCTGGCCCTCGGCGAGCTTCTTCTCCTGGAGGAGGCGCTCGGCCATGCGCGCTGCTTCGCGATCGTCGTCAACTCGGCTCATGACGTCATTCCAGGGGGATGGGGAGGGCGCAGGTTACTTGCGCTGGCGCGCCAGGAACAAGGCGTTGCCAATCTCCTCCTGGTTCAGTTCCTCACGCTGCTGTCGCTCGTACTTCACCTGCTTCTGCCAGTTCTCTCGGTGCTTCTCGATGGCCTTCAGCTCCTTCGCCGCCTCGGCCATCTCCCGCCGGCGCTGCTCCACCAGCCGTTCGGCCACCTTGACGGCCTCCCGCTGGCGCTCGACCTCCAGCGCCACCTGCGCCTCTTCGTCCTTCAGGCGCTCCTCGAAGCGGTTCATCATGTTCATGCCGTTGATGCCGGCACCCTTGAACATGACCTCCTTCAGGTAGGCGGCCACCTTCGCCTTGCGCTCGCGCTTGCGCTGCTCCAGGTCGTCGATGAGACGCTGGAGCTCCGCCTTCTCCTTCTCCAGCGCCTTGATGGCGGAGGAAAAGGCCTGCTCCGCCTCTTCCTTGGCCCGGGCGCGCATGTCCTGCAGGGCCTGCAACCGGTACGGGGGCATGTTGGCCCCATCCTAACCCGGAATCCCCGCCGCGCACCCCTGGCCAACGCCTTACTCGTCGAACAGGGCGATCAGCTGCTCCACCGTCTCCTCGAACCCGGAGTTGGAGTGGGTGTCCTGCTTGAGGAAGTCGATGATGGCGTCGTACTTGTCGATGGCCTGATCCGTGCGGGGATCCGTCCCGTACTGGTAGGCCCCCAGGAGGATGAGGTCGCGCTGCTTCTCATACGTGGACAGCAGCTCTCGCAGCCGTCCCGCCGCCTTCTTGTGGTCCTTGGAGACGATGCCGCTCATCACACGGCTGAGGCTGGCGAGCACGTCCATCGCGGGCCACTGGTTGCGCTCACCCAGGGCACGGTTGAGGATGAAGTGGCCGTCGAGAATACCGCGGACCTCGTCGGCGATGGGCTCTTCCATGTCACCGCCGGCCACGAGGCAGGTGTAGATGGCGGTGCACTTGCCCTTCTCCGAGTTGCCCGTGCGCTCCAGGATGCGCGGCAGCATGGAGAACACGCTCGGCGGATAACCCTGACGGGCCGGGGGCTCACCCACGGCGAGGCCAATCTCACGCTGGGCACGCGCCAGACGCGTCACGGTATCCAGCATGAAGAGCACGTTGCCGCCGCGCTCGCGGAAGTACTCCGCGATGGCGGTGGCGACATAGGCCGCGCGCAGACGCACGAGGCTGGGCTGGTCAGAGGTGGCGCACACCAGCACGGAGCGCTTCATGCCCTCCTCGCCCATGGCGTCTTCGATGAACTCACGGACTTCGCGGCCACGCTCGCCGATGAGCGCCACCACACAGAGGTCCGCTTGGGTGTTCCGGGCAATCTGCCCCATCAGCGTGGACTTGCCGACGCCGGAGCCGGCGAAGAGGCCCACGCGCTGGCCCTCCCCCACCGTGAGCAGCCCGTCGATGCAGCGCACGCCCAGGGGCAGTGGCCGCTCGATGCGCTGGCGGGTGAAGGGGTCCGGGCAGTCGCGGTCCACGGACCAGTCGATGAGGCCCTCCTCCGGCAACGGCTGGCCGTCCATGGGCTCGCCGATTCCGTTGAGCACGCGGCCCAGCAGCGCCTCTCCGCACTTGATGCTCAGCGGCTTGCCGGTGGGGATGACCTCGCTGTCCGGACCGATGCCGTGCAGCTCGCCCAGGGGCATGAGCATCACCTCATCCCCCTGGAAGCCCACCACCTCCGCCTTCACCGCGCCGCGGTTGCGGCTCTTGATGAGCACCAGCTCGCCCACGCGGACGTTGGGCACGCTGGCCTTGATGATGAGGCCCGTCAACTCCGTGACGCGGCCGCGCACGCGCACGACCTGCGCTTCCTTGATGAGGTCGAAGTACCGCGAGAGGTCAATGGCCATGGGCGAGTCCCTTGACGCTCCGGCTCAAGCCGGCCCTTCCTTGCGCGCGGTGTCCGGCAACAGGACGTTCTGGAGCATCTCCAGCTGCGTGGGGAGCTGTGCGTCCACCGTGCCGAACTCCGTCTGGACGATGCAGCCCACGGGGGCCACCTCGGGGTCCTCCTTGATGGCCAGGTCCACCGCGCGGCCGATGAGCTCCATCAGGACCGGCTTCTTCGCGCGGAGCACGGCGGCCGTCTTCGGGTGGACCCGCAGAATCATGGAGCGGGCACTGCGCAGGTTCTCGATGGCCGCGGCGCACAGCTCCACCATCAGCTCCGGGTCCTTCTCCAGGCTCCGGCCGATGATCTTCTCCGCCACCTTGAGCGACAGCGCGATGACGTCCTGCTCGTGGCCGGTCAGCACCTCCCCCGCCTGCATCTTCGCGCGAAGGATGATTTCGGTGGCCTGCGCCAGGCCTTCCTGACGGCCCTGCTCACGCGTCTTGGCGAGGAGCTCCTCGCGCTCGCGCTGCGCCTCCGCGAGGATGCGCTCCTTCTCGCGCTGCGCCTCCTCCAGGATGGCCGACGCGCCCTGACGGGCCTCGAAGACCTCGGCGTTCATCACCCCCGCGCGGGGAGGCCGCAGCACGGGACGCTCGGGCGCGTGCGCCGGCTCCGCCGTCCCATCACCTCGAATCACCTTGCCGATCGCCATGGGCCGCTCCTTGCGGGCCGGATGCTAGCGCGTTCCGCCCTTGGTTCCACGTCCCCCTGCACCCGGAGGCACAGGACGGTCGGTACCCGACGGAGAACGGGGACGCCGCTGGACGGACGTACCCTCACCCCGGGGCTTGGGCATGGGCGCCAGGGCCGGCGAGGTGATGGCCCGCCCCACCAGCACCCGGGGGGGACGCTCCGGCTCCTGCTCCGCCTCGGGGGGCTTGGCCCGGCCGCCCCCCTGGGCACCGGACGAGCGCGAGCGGAACACCCGGGAGACCTCCGAGTCCTCCCGCTCCGGCTCCGCCGCCCCGAACTTCATCCGAGCGGCCCGGGGAGGCTCCTCCGCCGGACGCGGCTGTCCCCGGGACGCGACGCGGGAGCGCTCATCCGCTGGGCGCGCCTGGACGCGGGAGCCTTCGGCCACACGGGAGCGCTCATCTGGGGCTCCGGACTGGACGCGGGAACCTTCGGCCACACGGGAACGCTCATCTGGGGCTCCGGACTGGACGCGGGAGCCTTCGGCCACGCGTGAGCGCTCGTCTGGAACGTTGGCATGGACGCGCGAGCCTTCGGCCACACGGGAACGCTCATCCGCAGGTCGGGCGTGGACCCGCGAGCCCTCGGCCACGCGTGAGCGCTCGCCCTGGCCTCCAGCCTGAACCCGCGAGCCCTCGGCCACCCGGGAACGCTCGTCGGGCGGACGCGAATGCACCCGGGAACCCTCGGCGACCCGCGCGCGGTCCCGCTCTGACAACGTGTCGGGGTCCTGGGGGCGAGGCCGTGCGCCGCGCTGCCCCAGCCGAGAAGGCGGCGGACCAATGCGCGCGCCCTCTGGATCCGCGCGAGGCGGGCGCGTATCGGGCCCCTCACCCTCACGGTGAGCCCCCGCGCCGCCCGCGTTCGCGGGCTCACGCCGGGCCGGCATCCGCTGCACCGCGGAGCCATCCTGTCGCTTCGCGGACGTGGCCACGCGGGACGGCTCACGCGAGGACAACACCCCCGCGTTTCGCGCCGCCCGCTCCGCCATGAAGTCCCGCCGGGCCGGTGCTCCCGCGCCCTGGCGAGCCGCCCCCGGGGCCTGCCCCCGCACCGGCGGTCGTGTCGGCACATCGCGGCCAGCAGGTGCCGCCTTGGCAGGTGCCGTCTTGGCAGATGCCACCCCAGCAGGCGCTGCCCCACCGGGCGCCGCCGCCTTGGCCGCGGGTGGCGCCGCTGCGGCGGCCGCCTTCCGGGCTCCCGGAGGCGGAGGAAGAACGGCGGATTGGCGCGGAGGCGGCGGTGTCGCCAGGCGAACCGGCCGCTCGATGAGGCCACGCGTGGCCAGCCGCTCCAGGTCCATCACGATGTCGGTCCGGCCGCCATCACCTCGCGCGGTGGGACGCACGCGCTCCTCGCGCACCCACTTCGCCAGCAGGCTTCCGAACTCACCGCGGTACTTCTCCAGCATGCGCGCGGCGAACTCCGGAGACTGCGCCACGCATGCGCGCGCCAGCCGCTGAGCCCCCGCGCTGCGCAGCGCCACCGAGGGCCGCGTCAGGCCCTCGTGCGGCTCCAACTGCGCCCGGGCATCCTCCTCCGGCAGCTTGCGCGGAGCGTTGGCGGCCACGGCCTTGGTGGCCAGCAGCTTCAAGTCCGGCGGCAACTGCTCCAGCATGGCCTCGCGCTCCGCGTCCGGAAGGCCCGCCAGCGCCGGCCCCAGCACCCGCGCGCCCAACCGGTCGCACATGGTGAGCAGCTCCCGCTGCTGAAGCTGAAGCACGTCCGCGAACTTGAAGCCCGCGGCCTGCTGCCCAGCGACCTCGCGCGCGAGCAGTTCCTCCAGCTTCCACCGGACGATGTCCAGGACCTGCGGGCGGACTTCGCGGGTCAGCTTCACGCGCGAGGGCGGCAGATGCGCGCGCACCGCCTCCGCCAACGTGCCCGGCAGCGCGCGAAGCACCACTTCCACCAACGCGCCCCGCTCACGTTGCAGCAGCGCGGCCAGCCGCTCTGGTTCGGCGCTCCAGAGCTGACCACGGCGGTCCTTCACCAGCCGCTTGATTTCCTGCACCAGCGCGGGAATGCGCTTCTCGCGCGGAACCTGAAGCAGCTCCTGCGCGCGATGACGCAGAAGCGCCCCTTCCTCTTCGGGAAGGTGCTCCAAGGCGCCGAGGCTCTCCTGGCCGCAGAACGTCACGGCCGTCAGGAGCAGCATGCTCTGGCGCTTGTTGAGCGAGGTGAAGAACGAGTCCAAACGTCACCTCGCGGGCCCCACGGACGCCCGCTGGGAGAAGGAGGGAAGCCCCACCGTGAGGGGCGGTGACGTCAAGCCTCGGGAGGACGACCGCGGGTACGCGCTCCAGCGCGCGTGGCAGGGGCGCTGCTGGAGCCGCCGCGCATGAAGGTCCACATCGTCAGGCCCAGCATCGCCAGCACCAGCACGAAGGCGCCCGCGAACATCACCTTGAACTGGCTGGCGCTGGCCGCCGTCATGCGCAGCCCCAGCACGTCCTGCAGGCGGCTCTCCGCGTCCGTCTCCGCCGACGGCGGCAGGGCCTGCGTCATCAGCACCGTCACCGCGCTGGCCTTCAGCTCCGGCACCGCGGTGGCCGCGAACTGCTGCACCACGGCGGTGTCGATGGGCGGCTTGCCACCCTCGCCCGGGCGGTACTTGATGAACACCGACGCGGACGGCATCGGCTTGTTCTCCGGCTGCGTGAGGTCGTTGTTCTCCGGAATCATCACGATGGCGCGCGCTTCCAGCACGCCGTCGATCTGATTCAGCGCATTGGAGACCTCGCCGCCCATCGCCTTGAGGAGCATGGCGCGCTCCTCCGTCGCGGTGGGCACCATGCTGCCCTTGGCGAAGTGGGCCAGGCCCTTCTCCACCGGCCGCGGCAGCGAATTGAGCTTGAGCAGCTCCGCCGCCTGCGCGGCATCCGCCTTGGGCACGGTGATCATGAACCGCACCTCGTTGCCGCCTTCTTCCTTCTCCTTCTTGGCGTTGATGCCGTTCTTGCTGAGCAGGACGTAGATTTCGTTGGCGTCCGCTTCGCTCAGCGCGTGCTGGAGTTCAATGTGGCAGCCCGTCAGGAAGAGAAGGGCGAGAAGCGAGGCGGCAAACGCGTGCGGTCGGCGAATCATGGGCGGGTCGGAGCTTACTAGGCCCCCGGAAAACGCGGAAGGGCGCCCCCTCCCGCTCGTAGAGGGAGGGACCGCCCTTCTTGAGGCCGCGCCGCCGGGAAACCGGGGTTGGGCCTACACCTGGGTCTTGACGACGTCCTTCAGGCCGGTCGTCGCCTTCTCCACGACCTTGCTCGTCAGGTCCAGCTGCTGCGTGTACTGGTACATGGAGGCCTGGAGCGACAGCAGCTCCGCGTTGGAGAACGCCTTGCCGCTGGAGGCCTGCTTGATGATGTGCTCCAGGTTGACCTGACCCTTCTCCAGGTCGCCGACAATCTGCGTCATCATGTCGCCCGCCTTGGACGACTTGGACGCCTCGGCCTTGGCCGTCACCGGCTCCGCCGCCTTGGTCGTCACCGACTCCTGGGCGCCGTGCACCTTGTTGAGGGCGGCCTTCTCCGTCTTGTTGACGGACTCCACCTGACGCACGGCATCCGTGCGCTGGGTGGCCTGCGCCGCCTGGGCCTTGTTCACCTGCTGGGCGGCGTCCACCTGACCGGCGCCCTGCGCCTTGTCAGCGAGAACTCCGTCGAACTTCGACGCGCCCTGCTTGTTCGTCTGCTGAGCGCCCTGATCCTGCAGCTTCTGCTGCGCGACCTGCGCCGCGGAGACTCCGGCCATCGGACCCGCCATGTGAGACCCTCCTTGCATCCATCGGAGAAGGAGGAAGTTCCTCCTCCTCGTTCAAGAGTTCCTTGAGCCGGTCGATTGCCCGCGCATGCAGCCGCGAAGCCCAGCTCTTCGACTGCCCTATCTCCGCTCCCGCTTCCTCCAGCGTCCTGCCCTGGAAGTAGTACCCCATCAGGAGCTTTCGCTCCTTCTCCGGAAGCTTCTCGATCGCCGCCCGCACCCGCGTCTTCAGCTGCTCCTGCTCCATCCGGATGTCGACGGGGAGCGACTCGTCGGTGTAACCCGCCGTGTCCGCGCCTTCGATGCTGGTGGCGAAAACCATCGCCAGCCCCGTCACCGCATCCGAGATGTCATTCACATCATCGTCGAATGAGCTGCCGCGGTTGCCTGCTCCGGCCTCACGATCCGAAAGATTTCCCAGATACGCCGCCGCCCGCTCGCCCACATAGGCGTTGCGGGCATCGGAACCACGCAGCACGCCCATCTTCCGAAGCCCGTCGAAGATGGCGCCCTTGATGCGGTAGTGCGCGAAGGTGAGGAAGTTGGCCCCGACCTTCGGGTCGAACCGCTCGGCGGCCTCCAGAAGGCCTATCTGGCCGTAGGCCAGCAGCTCATCCAGCTCCAGCTGGGCGTTGAACTGCTTGCGCACGGTCGCCGCCAGCGACCGGACGTAGGGGCCGTACTTCTCGAGGATGACCTGCCTGTCGTCGCCCAGAGCCAAGCGCCGCTCACTCGGCCTTAGACCACAGCCGCTCGAGGACCTGATTCAGCCGCGGATCATCCTGGAGCGCGTCTGCAATCTTGGTGGTGAGGGAGGAAGACTTCATGCGGAGCTTCTCCTTCAGGACTTCGGCGACCAGGGCCTGCGTCGCCTCTTCCTTGCTCTTGAAGCCCCCGTTCTTCAGCTTCCGGGCAATGGCCACCGCCTGGGAGGCCACTGGATCCGCGGCCTGGGGGCCCTGGACATTGCTGGAGCCTACCAGACCCGAGGGCCCGACAAGAGACTCCGTCCGGTCCACCCGGCCACCAAAGCTGGCGCCACCCGCCGGAGCCGCGCCGGCAGGACCCTTCGCGCCACCCGCGCGGCCCTTCCCACCGCCTCGTCCGACACCTCCGACAGCCATCGCCGTGACCTCCGTCCTACGACTTCGCCGGAGGCAGGACTCCCGCCTCCTTGGCCTGGATGAGGGACTGCGCCAGGCGGGCACCGTCCCCGTCCGGATCCAGGTCCATGGCGGCCTTCAACTCCTTGAGCGCCTCGGGAACCTTCCCCATGAACAGCAGCGCTTCACCCGCATGCGCCCGCGGGAGCCCGGACTGCGGCGCTAGGCGCTGCGCGACGCGGTAGGCCTGCAGGGCCTTGTCATGCCGGCCCTGCGAGAACTCCACGGCGCCCAGCGCCAGCTGGGGCACCTCGCTCCGGGGCATCAGCGCGGCCGCCCCGGAGAAGATCTCCTTCGCCTTGTCGAAGTGGCCCATGTCGAGCCACAGGTAACCGGCCTCCAGCAGGACTCTGGCCTGCTGGCGTCCGAGCGGGACGAGGCTGTTCGAAATCTCCGAGGTGTCCGCCATTGACGCTCCCTAGGGCGACAACGCCCGCAGTTAGCGGACGTTGCTGATGGAGTTCTTGATCGTATCGTTCCGCGACTTCATCACGTTCGAGATCGCGGTGAAAGTCTGCGATTCCTGCTGAATGGCGGCCTGCAGGTTCAGGAGCTTGGAGTTCTCCTCGGCCATCTTGTTCAGCGAGAAGTTGCCGTTGACGGTGTCCGTGGTGCTGCCGGAGCCCTGCGCACCCAGACCCAGCGGCGAGCCGGAGCCAGCCACCGCGCCACCCAGACCGCCCGCGACGACACCGCCGCCGGCCGGCGCCACCGCGCCACCCAGGTTGCCCGCCACCGCGGTGTTCATCACGCCCGCGTACGGCGCGCCCATGCCCGAGCCACCCGTCGAGGAGAACGTGTGCATCGAGGAGACGGCGGCGGAGACGATCTGCCCGCCGGGGACCATGCCCGCCATCGCGCCCACACCCGTGCCCACGGCACTGGCGGCGCTGTTGAGACCATTGTGAAGCCGCGCGCCGAAACCGGTGTCCGGCGTCTGCCGCGCCGTCGTGACGTTGGTCGAGAGACGAACGTTCGGGCCCATCATGTTGTCGATCTTCGCCATTGCTTCCTCCAGGCGCTGCTTTCAGCGGAAAGGTCAGAGATCATCGATGCTCAAGATGCTCTCTCTTGCATTATCGGCGGGGGGCCTCGCCGGTTGCCTAACCCCGGAAAAAAAGAGTCTCCCGGGGAAAAACCACCGTCATTTCCGGCCCTTGCCACCCTTCGATTCGGCGATCAGCCGCTCGCGGGTCTCCACCAGCATCTCCAGCAGCTCCTCCGCGCGGCCAATGGCGGCCTGGGCCTTCTTGCCCTGCTCCACCTTGGGGCCCTTGAGCTCGGTGAGGCCCGTCTTCACCCCATCGAAGAAGCCACGGACCTCTTCCACGGAGGCCGCCTCGAGCAGGGACTCGATGGCGGGAAACGAGGGCGCGGGAAGGTCCTGCGCGGTCTGGGAGGGCTTGGCGGTCGGGGGCATTGCGGAGACGGTCTCCTGTCGGGCCACCGGCCGGGCTGGCCAGTGGGCGCTGGGCCCCCGACGGTAAGGGAAAAGCCCCGCTTCCTACAAGGCGCTCTCCTCTTCCCGGGACGCGCGCGGCCCCCGGACCACCGGCCGGAGAGCGAACGGCCATTCCAGCAGGGGGGTGAGCAAGCCCTGTCCGGTTCCACGAGCGCACCTAGCTTCTCTCCAACGGGGGACGTCGCCGCCCCCGCCCACTCACAACAACCACAGGAGAACCTCCATGAAGAAGCTCGTTGGCGTCTTCGCCACCATCGCCATGCTCGGAACGGGTACCGCCCTGGCCAACAACGACGAGAACAAGCCGAAGGACTCCTCGGCGGCCCAGGGTGGCTCGGGCCAGGTGGGGCAGAGCGAAATCCAGCAGGACACCACCACCATCGAACGCGAAACGACCACCACGCCCACTGCGCCGGGCCAGGGCGGCTCCGGCACCATGGGCCAGCAGGCCAACATGGGCCAGAAGGAGCTCAACGGCCGCGTGGTGAAGGCGGAGAGCGACAAGATCTTCGTCGACATGCATGGCGCGGTGGTCCCCCTGGAGGTCGACCGCAGCACCCGATTCAGCGACCCGACCCTGAAGAAGGCCAAGGACCTGCGCCCCGGCCAGGAGATTCGCGCCAGCTACGAGGTGAAGGAGACCAAGAACGTCGCCAAGAGCATCTCCCTCTCGGGAACGGGCGGCGCGGGTGACCCGACGCTGACGCCGGACTCGTCCATCAACCAGGACAGCGACATGGGCGGCTCCGGCGTGGACAAGCACGAGGGCACCGGTGGCGCGGGTGACGACAGCACCCTGAACCCGGACACGGGCTCCAATACCTCGCCCGACACGTACTGATGACACACCCTTGGGCATGTCAGACCTGCACCCCATGAAGGGGATTTCGGGGCCCGCAGCCGCGCGTCGGCTGTGGGCCTCGCGCCATGGGACGTGCGCCTGGAGGACTCGCCCCACCCTCCACTCCATACAGTTCATTCAGTATTGACTGAACGAAACCCCGCCGCCTAAAAGCCTGCCCGTCACCCCGGCTGCCGTGCGCTCCACACCGCGACGCCCAGCCGGCGAGGCGTGGAGACAGGCATGGTGGAACTGGAAGCCGCCGAACGTCGCTTCATCGAATCGATGGGGCTGTACTTCGAGCGGCGGGGCGGCACGCGCATCGGCGGGCGCATCTACGCGCTGTTGATGCTTGCGGGCAAACCCCTGTCGAACAAGCGCATCGCCATGCTGCTCAACGTGAGCGCGGCGTCGGTATCCACCAACCTGCGGGCCTGCACGGACATGGGCCTGGTGGAACCCGCCAGCGTTCCGGGGGACCGGCAGCACTACTACGTCATCCATTCACAGGGCTGGGAAGGCAAGCTGCGCGTCGCCGAGGAGTCCCTGAGCGCCTTCGGCCGCCTCTGCTCCGAGGCCCTCGCGGTTCCGCGTCTCGCTGGAAATCGCAGCTTGCGAGAGGCGTCTGCTTTCTGTGATTTCTACAAGGCTGAGCTCACAGGCATCGCCGAGCGGTGGCGCGCAGCGAATGCCCCCCGTCCGCCACGCCCCGTCAAGACTTCGAAAGGACGTACCGCATGAATCCCACCGCTTCGCAGTCCGCCATCGTCTCCATCACGAACGTGACCAAGGACTACACCCTGGGGAAGGTGGTGGTCCCGGCGCTCCGGGGCGTGGACCTGGAGGTCCATGCCGGTGAGTTCATCTCCATCGCCGGGCCCTCCGGCAGCGGCAAGACGACGCTGCTCAACCTCATCGGGTGCGTGGACACCGCCACCGGAGGCGTGGTCCGGGTGGCTGGGCAGGACACCAAGCAGCTCACGGAGCGTCAGCTCACGAACCTGCGCCTCAACACCATTGGCTTCATCTTCCAGAGCTTCAACCTGGTGCAGGTCCTTAGCGTCTTCCAGAACGTGGAGTTCCCCCTGCTGCTCCAGCGCAAGCTGGACAAGGCCCAGCGCCGGGAGCGGGTGATGCAACTCCTGGAGCAGGTGGGCCTGGCAAACCACGCCAAGCACCGGCCCAACGAGCTGTCCGGCGGCCAGCGCCAGCGCGTGGCCGTGGCGCGCGCGCTCGTTACGCGGCCCCAACTGGTGCTCGCGGACGAGCCCACGGCCAACCTGGACTCGGTGACGGGCCAGAACATCATCGACCTGATGAAGGAGCTCAACCAGAAGGAGGGCACCACCTTCATCTTCTCCACCCACGACGCGAAGGTGATGAGCCACGCCAACGCGGTGGTGCGGCTGGCGGACGGCAAGTTCCTGGACCGCATCAGCGCCGCCGAGGCCAGCCGCGCCATGGCCTCTGGAGGCCACTGACCATGGGACAACTCCGTTTGCTGCTGCAGGTGGCCTTCCGCAACCTGTTCTCCAGCAAGATCAACCTGCTCATCGGCGGCATCATCTTCTTCGGCACCCTGCTCGTGGTGGTGGGCGGCGCGCTGATGGACAGCATGGACAGCGCGATGAGCCGCAGCATCATCGGCAGCGTCGCGGGCCACATCCAGGTCTACTCGGATGAATCCAAGGACCCGCTGGCCCTCTACGGCAGCATGAGCGGCGAGCCGGACTTGGCCGCGCTGGACGACTTCAGCCAACTCCGGCCCTTCCTGGAGAAGCACCCCAACGTGAAGACGGTGGTGCCCCTGGGCACCAGCGGCGCCATCGTCACCTCCGGCAACACGGTGGACCTGACGCTGTCGAACCTGCGCGCGCTCTACAAGAAGCGCGACGAGACCGGTGAAACGCCCGAGCTGCGGGAGAGCATCGACAGCGTCAAGGGGCACGTGCGGCAGATGGTCGACCTGATGGCCGACCAGACGGCCAAGAGCGAGCAGGAGCTGGGCGGCGCCCAGAAGGACCCCGCGGAGGTGGAAGCACTCGCCCGGGCGCGCACGGACGCGTTCTGGGACGCCTTCGAGGAGGCCCCGTACAGCGCGCTGGAGCTGTTGGAGAACCGCATCGCCCCGCAGATTCCGGACGGGGACATGCTGGAGCTGCGCTACGCCGGCACGGACCTGGACGCGTTCCAGCGCACCTTCGACCGCATGGAGATCGTGGACGGTCAGCCGGTGCCCACCGGGCAGCGAGGCATGCTGCTGTCCAAGTTCTTCTACGAAGAGTTCCTCAAGATGAAGTCGGCGCTCCGGCTGGACCACATCAAGCAGGAGCGGGACCTCAATCAGAAGACCATCGCCACCGACCCGGACCTCCAGCGATGGGTGAAGGAGAACCAGACCCAGACGCGGGAAATCATCTTCCAGCTTGACCCCGTCAAGACGCGGAAGATGGTGGAGCGGCTGCAAAAGCTGCTGGGCAGCCAGGAGCCCGCGCTGGACAAGCTGCTGACGCAGTTCTTCACCACCGACGACGCCAACTTCGACACCCGCTACGCCCAGTTCTACTCGGAGCTGGCGCCGCTGCTGGAGCTCTACCGGCTGCGTATGGGGGACGTGCTCACCATCACCGCCTTCACTCGCACCGGCTACATGCAGAGCGTCAACGTGAAGGTCTACGGCACCTACCAGTTCAAGGGCCTGGAGAAGTCCGCCATGGCCGGCGCGCTGAGCCTGATGGACCTGATGTCGTTCCGGGACCTGTACGGGTATCTCACCGCGGACAAGAAGGCGGAGCTGGCGGAAATCCAGAAGCAGAGCGGCCTGGAAGCCCTCAGCCGGGACGAGGCCGAGGAGGCCCTCTTCGGTGAGGACAGCGACAACGAGCTGGTGGCCGAGGCCACGTCCAGCGACGTGGACGACCAGGCCGCCTTCACCGGAGACCAGGGGGCGCTCACGCGCGAGAACCTGCTCCAGCGCGTCTACACCCAGCAGGAAATCGAGCAAGGCGTGGCCCTGAGCGCGGCGGTGATGCTCAAGGACCCGGAGCTGCTGGAACAGACGATGGTGGAGCTGCGGCAGGCGGCGAAGGATGCGGGCCTGAAGCTGCGCGTGGTGTCCTGGCAGGAGGCGGCGGGCATCATCGGGCAGTTCGTGCTGCTCGGGAAGCTGGTGCTCTACTTCGCCGTCTTCATCATCTTCGTGGTGGCGCTGGTCATCATCAACAACGCCATGATGATGGCCACCATGCAGCGCGTGCGCGAGGTGGGAACGATGCGGGCCATTGGCGCGCAGCGCTCCTTCATCCTGGGCATGGTGCTGGTGGAGACGCTGGTGCTGGGGCTCGTGTTCGGCTCGGCCGGCTCACTGGTGGGCAGCGGCATCATGGCCCTGCTCAACAGCGCCGGCATCCCCGCGGGCAACGAAGCGCTCTACTTCTTCTTCTCCGGCCCCCGGCTGTTCCCCACGCTGAGCGCCAGCAACCTGGTGGCGGCGTTCGTGATCGTCCTGGGCGTCTCCGCCATCTCCACCCTCTATCCCGCGTTCCTCGCGACCCGGGTCTCGCCCCTCCAGGCGATGCAGACGGACGAGTGAGAACATGCTCCAGCTCTTCCTCATCGCATTCCGCAACCTCGGCACCCACCGCAGGCGCACCCTGCTGCTGGGCGGCGCCATCGCCAGCGTCACCGCGCTGCTCGTCATCCTCATGGGCCTGTCCACGGGCATGAAGGAGTCGATGCTCCGCTCCGCCACCACGCTGTCCACCGGCCACGTCAACGTGGCGGGCTTCTACAAGGTGACGGCGGGCCAGGCGGCGCCGGTCGTCACCGGCTATCCGGCCATCCTGGAGCAGATTCGCAAGGACGTGCCGGAGCTGGACTTCGCCGTCCAGCGTGGCCGGGGCTGGCTCAAGGTCGTCAGTGAGACGTCCTCCATTCAGGTGGGCGTGGGCGGCATCGACATCCAGTCCGAGCCGGGCCTCCGCCAGGTGCTCCAGATTCGCGCGGGCGCGCTGGACGGCCTGGCCGAGTCCGGCACGGTGCTGCTCTTCGAGAAGCAGGCGAAGAAGCTCAACGTCCAGGTGGGCGAGTCCGTGACGCTGGCCGCCCAAACGCTGCGAGGCGCCAGCAACACGGTGGACGCGCGCGTGGTGGCCATCGCGGCCGACATGGGCATGCTGAGCGACTTCGGCATCTTCGTGCCGTCGGACACGCTGCGCTCGCTGTACCAGTTCAAGAGCGACACCGCGGGCGCGCTGCTGCTCTACCTGAAAGACATCCAGCACGTGCCGGCGGTGCAGGCGCGGCTGCGCCAGACGCTGACGGACGCGGGCCACACGGTGATGGACCACGACCCGCGCGCGTTCTTCATGAAGTTCGAGACCGTCAACCGCGAGGCCTGGACGGGCCAGCGGCTGGACATCACGAACTGGGAGGACGAAATCTCCTTCATCACCTGGACGCTCACCGCGCTCAACAGCCTCACTGGCGTCCTCATCTTCGTGCTGATGGTCATCATCGGCGTGGGCATCATGAACACGCTGTGGATCGCCATCCGGGAGCGAACCCGGGAGATTGGCACCCTGCGCGCCATTGGCATGCAGCGCACTCGCGTGCTGCTGATGTTCGTCTTCGAGGCGCTGCTGCTGGGCCTGCTGGGCACGCTGGCCGGCGCCAGCACCGGGTTGGTGCTGTGCCTGGCCGTCAATGCCATGGCCGTGCACGTCCCGGAGGTGGTGGCGGTCTTCATCATGTCGGACACGTTGAATCTGGCCGTGCACCCCTCGTCCATCCTGGGTGCCATGGCGTTCATCACCGCGTGCACCACCGCCATCTCGCTCATTCCCTCCTTCCTCGCCGCGCGGCTCAAGCCGGTGACGGCGATGCACCACATCGGGTGACTCTATGCGCCTCAAGAACATGCTGTCCGCCGCGGCGCTGGCCGTGGCGCTGCTGTCCGCCCCGGCCGCCCTGGCCCTGGAGCAGGCCGAGCAGGTGAAGCTCCTGGCCACCATCGACGACCGCCAGCGAAACGGCGGCGACTACAAGGCGATGGTGTACCTGGAGCAGAAGGAGAAGGGGAAGGCGGACCTCGTCTACGAGCTGGTCGTCTACCGCCGCGACGAGGACGACAAGCTGATGATGCTGTTCACCAAGCCCAAGACGGAGGCGGGCAAGGGCTATCTGCGTCTGGACAAGAACCTCTGGAACTACGACCCCAACGTGGGCCGCTGGGAGCGCCGCACCGAGCGCGAGCGCATCGCCGGTACCGACAGCCGCCGCGCGGACTTCGACGAGTCGCGGCTGGCCGAGGAGTATGACCCGTCCTACGAGGGCGAGGCGAAGCTGGGCAAGTACACGGCCCACCTGATGACGCTGAAGGTCAAGCCCGGCGTGGACGTGGCCTACCCCGTCCTCAAGGTCTGGGTGGACAAGGCCTCCGGCAACATCCTCAAGCAGGAGGAATACGCCCTGTCCGGCCGGAAGATGCGCACGGCGCTCTACCCCCGCTGGAAGAAGATGTTCAGCGAGTCCAAGAAGGGCGACGTCTGGATTCCGGAGGAGATGCGCATCTACGACGAAATCGAGAAGGGGAACTCCACCACCATCCTCGTCAAGACAGTGGACCTGCGCCCGCTGGAAGCCAACCTCTTCACCAAGGCGTGGCTCGAGAGCAAGAGCCGATGACCCCGCGCACGCTCACCCTGGCCGCGGCGCTGTCCGCGGCCCTCACCGGTACGCCCACGTGGGCCCAGTCCGAGGAGCGGCCCGACGAGGACGCGCTCTTCGGAGGCGGGCAGGAGGAGACGCCCGCGGAGGCACCCGCGGGCGAGGACTCGGGCCGGCCTGACGAGGATGCACTCTTCGGCGGTGACGGCTCGGAGCCGGCGGCGGACGTGGACCCTGGCACCACCGGTGGCGCCACGGAGCGACAGCCGCCGCTGACCGCGCCTGAGGAGGACCGGGACGCGGACGTGTTGAACGGCCCTGCGACCCGGAGCGCCTTCGACACCGAAGACGTGGTGGATGATCCGCTGAAGATTGGCGGTCAGTTCTACCTGCGCGGCTTCATGGCGGGCAGCGAGAACACCTCGCTCCGCCAGACGTCCTTCTCCGCCCCCACGCTGGTGGACGGCTACCTCGACGCGCGCCCGTCCGACCGGATCCGTGGCTTCGTCGTGGGACGCCTGAACTACGACCCCGCCATACCGCCCCGGACCACACCAGACGCCCCGGCGAACCCGCGCGTGCTGCTGGACCAGGCGTGGCTGCGCTTCGACCTGGAGCGCACGGTGTTCTTCACCGTGGGCAAGCAGCACGTGAAGTGGGGCACCGGGCAGATCTGGAACCCCACGGACTTCCTGTCGCCCCAGCGTAGAGACCCGCTGGCCTTCGTGGACCTGCGCACGGGCGTGTCCATGTTGAAGGTGCACGTGCCCTGGGAGTCCAAGGGCTGGAACGTGTACGGCATCCTCGTCATGGATGACCTGGGCACGGACGTGGGCGCCATCACCGACCCGAGCGGAAGCCCCACGTCCCAGGCCGGCGGCAGCGACCCGGTCAACCGGCTGGGCCGCCTGGGCGGCGCGCTGCGCGCGGAAGTCCTGCTGGGGCCCGCGGAGCTGGGCGCCAGCGCGGTGGCGCAGAATGGACGCAAGCCCCGCTTCGGGCTCGACGTGTCCTCGCCGCTGGGGCCGCTGGATGTCTACGCCGAGGTTGCGCTGAAGGAAGGCACGGACCGGCCGCTGTACCGCATTCCGGAAGGGACGACGCTCGAGGACATCGCGCAGAACGGCGTCCAGGTGGAAGCGTACATTCCCTCGGGGCTCACGCCGCAGATGACGGCGGGCGCGACCTACAGCTTCCCGTATGGGGAGAACGACCTGGCCGTGCTGGGCGTGGAGTACTTCTTCAACTCCACGGGCTACACCGGCTCGTTCGGGTATCCGTACCTGCTGCTGAAGGACGCCTTCAACCCGCTCTACCTGGGACGGCATTACGGCGCCGCGTACCTCTTCCTGGACCGGCCTGGGCCACTGGAGCGGACGTCCTTCAACCTGTTCACGCTGGGCAACCTGTCGGACCGCTCGTTCACCACGCGGCTCAACGTGATGCACCGGGCGCTCACGTATCTCACGGTGGAGGCGTACGGCTCGGTGAACTACGGACGGCGCGGCGGTGAGTTCCGGCTCGCCGTTGATGTGCCGGAGGGGCTCGTCGTGGACGGGCAGCCGATTCCGGCCTTCTCCATCCCCGCGCCGACGTTCCAACTGGGAGCGGGGCTCCGCATCAGCCTCTGAGTCGTCGATTCGTCTTGAGGTGCCCGAGGGCCGTGCTCCCTGCTTCCGGGAGCGCGGCCCTGGGTGTTTTCAGGGCGCGAGCAGGCAGTTTCGGGGATGCCCGCCCTGCGAGCAGCCGGTCGGGCGCCGTACAGGCAGTTGGGGTGTCCGAGGGCGGACGGATGGACAGATTTTCGCCATGCGCCTTTGGATTGCCATCGCGGCAGCGTGGGGCCTCGGCCAGGTGCCGAACGCGCCGGTCATGATTCCTCCCGAGGACCCTTCCATCCGGGACCCGGCCGCAGCGGCGCTCCAGGACGCGAACCAGCAGGCGGCGGAGGAGGTTGAAGGACTGAGGCCCCCGGTGGGCTACGTCTATGAGGCGCCGGAGGATGCGTCACCACTCGACTTCGTGCTGACGCCCGTCCTGCCCGACGGCGCGCCACCGCCGACGCCGGGACAGGTCGCCACCGCAGAGGCCGCGCAGCGCTACGAGCCGGTTCCCTCGCCCCTGGAGGCGCTGCAACAGGAGCAGGCCGCGATGGGCGGGAGCGGCCAGCAGACGGGGGATGACGGCACCTCGACGGGCCAGGACACCACGGGTGGGACGACGAACGGCGCGGGTGGTACTGGGGTGACGGGGCAGGACGTGAGTGGCACCGGCGGCACTGGCACCGGCGGCCAGCAGGACGTGCGTGGCACCGGCGGCACTGGCACCGGCGGCCAGCAGGACGTGAGTGGC
The DNA here is from genome assembly GCF_006547355.1 of Myxococcus sp. AB036A. NCBI lineage: Bacteria > Pseudomonadati > Myxococcota > Myxococcia > Myxococcales > Myxococcaceae > Myxococcus > Myxococcus sp. AB036A. The sequence continues at coordinate 33,533 of NZ_VHLC01000059.1, forward strand.
ACCGGCACGAGCATCGGCAACACAGGCACGGGTGGCGCCGGCACAACGGGCTCGCAAGACGGCAGCGGTGCGCCCCCTGAGAGCACCGTCCCCGCGGAACAGCAGAACCTCGGCACCACGGGCGCGACCGGCGCGCAGACGGCCCCCCAGCAGGGCCCCCCCACGGGCCAAAGCGGCACAGGCACGACCAGCGCAGTCCCCTCCCCTGCCCCCGCGACGCCGGCCTTCATCGGCGGCTCCGAGCCCATCGGCCGCTCCGAGCCCATTGGCCGCTCGGAACCCATCGGCCGCTCCGAGCCCATTGGCACGCCGCCCACCGTAGCGCCCGTGAACAACCAGACGGGCACTGGCGGCGCAGGAACGCCGACCACGAATCAGCCGACGCCCGCGCAGCAGATGGAACAACTGCGTGAGCGGATGAAGCAGCTCGAAACCCAGCTCAACGAGCGCGACGCCGACCTCTCCGTGCGGAACCAGGCCGTCCAGCTCCAGGTGGACACCTACGGCGACCGCGCGGTTGACGTGGAGCAGGCGCGACAGGACCGGCTGACCCAGATTCAGACCGCCAGTCAGTGGATGCTCGCGGCGGACACGGCGCTGGAACAGGGTGAGCTGGACGTCGTCAATGCGCTCGACATCGCCGACAACGCCTTCGTCGACTTGCGTGACAGCGCGGAGGAGGACGGCCAGGGCACCGTCGTCGTCCACGCGGAGCGCCTGCGTGCGCTGCTCAATCTCGCCCGCAACTTCGTCAACAACCGCGACGGATACAATGCCCGGCTCGCCCTCCAGGAGGCAGGCGTCCAGCTGAACATCCTCCGCGCCGCCAACCTCGAGCGGCAGGCCACCGGCAACGTCCTGCTCAATCCGTGAACGACGGCGTCGCCCCCACGGGGGGGCTCTGCGGACGGGCGATGAGGTAGCCCTGAACGAAGTCGACCCCGTGCGCGCGGACCCAGCGCAGCTCCTCCTGCGTTTCGATGCCCTCCGCCACCGTGCGGATGCCCAGCGTCCGCGCAATCTCCAGGAGCTTCTCCACGATGGAGCCCTTGTACGGGTCCAGATGGACGTCACGCACCAGCTCCATGTCCAGCTTGATGATGTCGGGACGCAGCCGGTGGATGAGGTTCAGTGACGAGAAGCCCGCGCCCAGGTCGTCCAGCGCCACCTGGAAACCCGACTTGCGGTAGAAGTCCACGATGCCGCGCAGATGCTCCGCGTCCGCCGTCTGGTCCGTCTCGATGATTTCGAACACTACCCGCTCCGGCGCAATGCCCGCTGCGTGGATGGCCTCCACCGTGGAGCGAAGACAGACCGTGGCGTCGTAGATGGCCGTGGGCGTGAAGTTGATGAAGAGGTGCGTGTCCAGCCCGTGCTTCACCGCCTGCCGGATGGCCGTGGTACGCGCCGCCAGGTCCAGTTGGAACAGCAGGTCCGCCTCGCGCGCCGTCTGCATCATCCGTCCGGGCAACACCAGCGTGCCGTCCGGCTCCAGGCCTCGCATCAACGCCTCGTGCGCGAAGATGCAGCGGGTGTCCTGCGCATGGACGATGGGCTGGAAGTGCGTGGTGAGCCGCTCCTCGGAGAGCAGATCCACCAGCCACCCCGCGCGCGTCCGCGTGACGAGCCGCTGGAGTGAGCCCACCCGGGGATAGTCACCCAGCCCGGGCTCCGCCGCCCCCGGCATGAACAGCGCCCGGGTGGCCCGCGCCTCCTCCTGCGTGAGCGCGGCCAACAGGTTCGATGCCAGAGGCGACAGCCCCGCCTCCGGCACCCACACCTCGACGCAATGGGCTTCGGCACGCACCTGGACCTCGTGCCGCGCCTCCCGGAGGAAGGACAGCAGCCGGCCCTGGCTGTGCCCCACCGGGCTCCACAGGAACAGACGCCCGGCGCCCTCCGCGAGGGGAGGAAGCGTCTGGCACCTGCCGCAGGACCGCGTCGGGGTGTCGCTCATTCCAGACAGCCTACTCCGTCGTCTCGCGGAAGATGAGCAGGCCTCGCGAGGAATCCGTCGCGTACACGAATCCGTCGCCCGGCACGTGCACCTTGCTCAGGCCTTCGAGGAACACGACGCCGTGGCCCGCATCCGTCTCCCGCCAGGTGTTGTAGTAACCCACCTGCTGGGGCGAGCCGGGGACGGACACGTCCACGATGCGCAGGCCATCCTGACCATAGGCCAGGTAGACCTTCGTCCCGGAGAACGCCACCGAGCGGATGGACACCTCCGGGCGCGTCCGGAACTCACCCGTCCGGGCCACCGTGGCCGGCGCGCTCACGTCCAGCACGCTCAGGTGCGCGCCCCAGTCCTCGCCCGCGTCGAATGCGTAGACGCGGTCTCCCACCATGCCGACCGCCGTGGCGGCCGACATGCCGTTGGCGAAGCGGCCCAACAGCTTCGGGTTCGCCGGGTTGGTGACGTCCGAGACGGTCATTCCGAAGGACCAGTTGCTCACGTAGAGCCGGCCGCCCATCGCCGCGACGTGCAGGGGCACCTCCCCCGCCACGGGCTCCGCGCCCTCGACGAAGTACCGCTTGAGCTGCTTCGGCTCCGCGGGCGTGGCGACGTCGTAGACGTACACCTCCGCGTTGGGCGCGGGCGACGCCGCGTACAGGACGTTTCCGTCCAGCGCGAGGGAGTTCACCTCCACCACGGACTCGGGCACGGAGCGCAGGCGGACAGGTATCGCCGGGTTGGTGATGTCGAACACGGCGATGCCGCTGCGGCGGCTGGCCACATAGAGCGTGTTCCCGTTCACCAGCGCGTCCGTGTAGTAGTCGTTGGACAGCTCGTACTGGCGGACCTGGCGCGGCTGCGAGGGGTCGCTCAGGTCGAAGGTGATGAGGCCCTTGGCCCCCGCCGTCACGTAGGCGTGGCCATGGGCCACCGCGACATTCGTGGCCGTGGCCTCGGTCAGCTTCACCTCGCTGACCAGCTCCACGCCGGACGCCTCTGCTTCACCCGCGCGGCGGCCCAGCCGGATGGCCTCGAAGGTGCCCTTCATGTCCGCGGTGCCATTGGCGCAACGCCGGAAGATGCCGGACATCTGCCCGGGCCCGGACGAGGAACACCCGGCGACGGCGAAGCGCATCGTCACGTTGTTGGCGCCCTGGAACTCGCTGGCCAGGAAGAACGACTCCGGGGTGCTCTGCCGCTCCGTGGCGGCGAGGCCCATCAGCATCTGGGTGTTGCTGCCCCCTCCCGACAACCGCATGGCGGCCGCGGCTCCGGAACCGTCGTTGAGGTTGATGTTGAGGTTCCAGATGCCCTCGGGCTGTACGGCGGAGAGGCTTGAAAGCTGGCAGGCCGACACATCGATGGCCTCGACCTGACACTCCGCCTTGGGAACGGACGGATTGTCATTGCCGCAAGCGGTGGCGAGCGCCAGGGTGCTGGTGAGTGCGAGGAGGCGTTTCATGCCCCCATGCATATCATCCGGCGCCAGCACCCGACGAAACAGCGCGCTCCCCCGGCCTCCGAGGGGGCGATGCCCACTGCCCGTCAAGTAACCGGAAAGAAATAGTCGGGGCGCTTGTATACCGGGACCGCTGGGAGGCAGCCTCCCCAGCAGGTGTAGTCTCGCCGGTACCCCACCCACAGAGGTGCCTTCAGTGAACCCCCGTCCCCTCGCCGCAGCCCTGCTCGTCCTGCTCTTCCCGGGGCTCGCGCTTGCCCAGTTCTACGTCGTGCCCCGAAGACCCGGGAAAACGGCGGTGAACAGCTACGAATTCGAGTGGCGACACACAGACATCCTCGTCGGACCGGGGGCCACCGGTCTGGCGGAACCTCCCGAGCGGACGGCGCACGAACAACCACCTGAGAGTCCAGGCGGCGCCAACCCGGGCGCGCCCACGACCTCGCCGAACGAGGGCGACACGAAGGCGCCCCCCACCGGTCCGCCCTCGGAGTCCACGGGAGGCACGTCCGAGCCCCAGTCCCAGACGGGGCTGCCCGGCAGCACGCCGGTGGTGCTCCAGGGCGCGACCGACGCGGGCGTGCCGCCCTTGACGACGGGTGAAGACGGGGGCGTCCCGGAGAGTGGGCTGGCGGCCGCCGACGGGGGAGCGGAGGACGGCGGTGCCCTGGCCGCGGCCGATGCGGGGCCGGCGGATGGCGGCACGCTCGCGGCCGGAGGTACCGACGGCGGCGAGCAGGACGCGGGCGCCACCTACCTGATGGCCAGCGACGCCGATGACGACGGCGGGACGGTGCTGGGCGGTGGCCAGTCGGTGTTCGCGGGCGCGGACGGCGGCTTCAACTACACCTACGCGAAGTCGCTGGGGGACAAGTCGGGCGGGGTGCGCTTCTACTTCTATGAGCGTGAGCGCATGGTGGCCGAGCGCGCCGCGCCGCTCATCGAGGAGGCCTACCGGTACCTGGTGGACCAGTTCAAGTACGTCCCCACCAAGACGTTCCCGTACATCCTCTACAGCAGCTACCAGGAGTTCCTGCAGACCAACCTCTTCGCCGTGTCCGAGGGCACGCTCGGTCTCACCAGCACCGGCGAGGACCTGAAGCTGACGCTGCCGTACCTGGGCGACCACCGCCTCTTCGAGGAGGTCAGCACCCACGAGCTGGCGCACCAGTTCACCATCCAGAAGGTCCGCACCGTGGCCGAGCAGGCCAAGATGTTCGGCGATCCGCTGCAAGCCATTCCGCTGTGGTTCATCGAAGGCCTCGCCGAGTTCTACGCCAAGCGCGGCATGGACCCGGAAGCGGAGATGCTGGTGCGGGACCTGTTGGTGAACCCGGACCTCTTCAAGGGCTACGCCTTCCTCGACTTCTTCTCCCCCGGGCCCTACGGCTACCTGTGGATCTACAAGGTGGGCCAGGTCCGCGTGTCCTTCCTCGAAGAGGAGTACGGCGCCGGCTTCATCCAGCGCGTGCTGGAGGAGTCGCCGCGGCTGTCGGGTGGCTCGCGCGATTCACCGTCGCTCAAGTTCGAGGAGCTGCTGGAGCGGCTCACCGGTGACAACCCCAAGCGCATCTCCGCGCGGTTCGAGAACTGGCTGAAGCGCCGGGCCTTCAAGACGTACCTGGCGTCCGAGCAGTCCGCGCCAGCGCTGGACCTGCTCGACAAGGCGCCCGGCTACACCACCGCCATGGCGTCTTCCCCGTCGGGCAACGTGCTGGGGCTGCGCACCATCGTCCCGGAGACGGGTGAGAGCCGGCTGTACATCATGGATCCGCGCGTGCCGGACAAGACGGTGAAGGTCGCGGGTGACGGCGTGCCGGGCGTGGAGTCGTTGCACCCCATCTCCGGACGCAGCTTCGCGCTGACGAACGACAAGCTGGCCTTCATCGCCGAAATCACCGGGCGCGACGTCATCTACGTGCAGGACTACACGCACAAGTCGGAGCGGCGCGGCGCGGACGTGCTGGTGCGCCGCAATGCCATCCGGACCGGCATCGACCGGGAGGTGGGCCTGGTGGTCGACCTGAGCCTGGGCGGACGCACCGCGTACCGCATCGACCGGCACGGGCTGCTCGCCGCGTACTCGCCGGCCTTCTCGCCCGATGGCCGGTGGGTGGCCTTCATCGGCATCAACGACGCGGGTCTGCGGGACATCTACGCCATCGACCTGCAGGCGGGCCCGGACGCTCCGCCGCTGCAGCTCACCGACGACGTGTTCTCCGAGCGCGAGGTGACGTGGGGTCCTGCGGGCATCGTCTTCACGTCGGACGCGACGTCCCACCGCCAGTTCAACCTCTTCCGCGTGCGGCCGGACGCGCCCCGGCAGGTGGAGCGCCTCACCAGCGAGGAGCGGGACCACACGGCCCCGGTGGCCCTGGCGGACGGGCGCCTCTTCTTCACCGCCTTCAACAACAGCAGCTCCGATTTGCACGAGCTGACGAAGGACGGCCGCATCGTGCGGCGCACGGACCTGACGACGGGCGTCTTCGAGCCCGGCCCTGGCCCGGACGGCGGCCTGTGGATGCTGTTCCACGTCTCCGGTGAGCGCCGGCCCGCGGTGCTGCGCCCGCCGCGCATGCTGGCGCTGGACGTCCCCGCCGAACCGCCGCCGGAGCCGCCCAACCCGCTGGCGGTGCGGCCCCTCACGGACGCGCAGAACTACGAGCCCTTCACCCGGCAGAACCTGGAGTTCGGTCCCTTCTTCGGCTTCGCGGGCGCGGGCGGCGGCGGCTTCGTGGGCCAGTTGTTCGCGGCGGCCAGTGACCGCATGAAGGACCACCAGTTCCTGCTCACCCTGGCGGTGTACGGCAGCTTCGACCTGACGGACGGCTACCTGCTCTACGTCAACGACAAGTCACGCACGACGTGGGGTGGCGGCATCTTCCAGTCCCTGCGCTTCCGCGTGGACCGCACCTTCGAAGGTGAAGAGGGCGCGCAGAATGCCTTCTTCACGTCGGGTGAGCGCTTCTTCGGCGCGCTCGGCAGCATGCGCTACCCGCTGAGCACCTTCCTGTTCGTGCAGGGCGACCTGGCCATTGGTGGCACCCGGTACTTCCTGGACGACTACACGGAGTTCGAGCTGTTCTTCCCCGAGCGCAACGCGGCCAACCGGGAGCTGCTGACGGCCTGGAACGCGCGCAACCGCGCCATCCGCTTCCAGACGGAGCTGAGCGGGCAGATTGGCTACGACAGCCTGAAGTACCACTACGCCACCGGCCCGCTGTCGGGCAGCGCGGCCATGCTGGAGACGACGGTGGGCGTGCAGCCCTTCGACAACCAGGCCTACGGCAATGTGCGCGTGGATGCGGAGCGCTACTTCCCCATCTACGGCCGCGCCAACATCTTCATCCGCGGTGGCCTGGGCACCACGCTGGGAGGCCGGTACGCGCGCTCCTACTTCCTGTCCTCGTTCGACACGCTGCGCGGCGTGAACTTCGGCGACATCCAGTGGCTGCTCGGCCGGCACTACGTCTACTCCACGCTGGAGGCGCAGTTGCCGCTCAACGACATCATCCGGGTGGCCTTCCTCAGCGACCTGGAAGCGATTGCCGCCATCGACGCGGGCGGCGTCGGCGAGGGCCGGGATGACTTGTGGAACCACCGCGTGGTGAACGGCGTCGTCGGTTTCAACCTCGCGCTGGGCCCCCTGCTGCTGCGCCTGCACTTCGCCCGGCCGTTCGACGTCGGCGCCGCTGCCGGCCGGCCGGACCCGGGCTGGGTGACGAACTTCTCGCTGGGCATCGCCGGCCTCAATGGCTTCTTCGACCAGGCGAACACCGGGAAGAGTGTCGGCCCATCGCCGACGCCCATGTCCCCGGCCCTGATGCCCTCCATGGGAGGCGGCTACACCGCGCCGCGCCGCTGAGGCGGCGTCAGGACTGCGCGGCGACGAGGGCGGCGTTGGCGCGGGCCATGGGCCCGCCCTCCATGGGGATGCGCTCGAAGTCGCCGCGCAGCGCCTTGATGGCGAACTTCTCCAGGTCGATTTCCCGGCGGGTGCGCACGCCAAGCACGCGCAGCAGCTCGGACAGGGGGCTGAAGCCGGACACGCTGTGCTGGAGCAGCATGCCCCCCGCCACCGCGGTAAGCCCCCGCCAGCGGCCGCCGTCCCGCCGGCCCAGCAGCAGGCCCAGCAGGCCCAGGGCCGACGTGCCCACGGCGAGGGCGCGGTTGATGTCCCACTCGCGCTCCAGCCGGGCGAGGTAGCGCGTCATCTCCGCGCGGTCCCCCTTCTCCGCCATGTACCGGACGCAGCGCTCCACGTGCTCGTCGATGCGCCGGTTCACCACCAGCGGCGTGTGGACACGCACGGTGTCTGACGACGTCTGGTTCCACGTTTCCATATGAGGCCCTCTCTCCCTGACGCGGCGCGCCCCCTCTTCCCTTGAAGCTAGGACCGCCGCCGCCCCCCGTGCACAGCCCACGCGGGGAAAGGGGCCCCGTTCCGCCCGGCCGCCTGCCCCGCCAGGGGCCCCTTCGCGTCCCATTCCCTCCAGGGTGGGACAAGCAGCCAGGTTGGGTAATCCGTTTCCCTTGCACGCGACGGTGGGGGCCTGAGTGCCGACTCAAGCGTTCGCTCTCCACCAAAAAGGGGCCCTGGAGGCGGGCACAACCGTTGCTTTGCGCCGGGGTTGATGACTCCTTCTCGATTGCTGCTGTGCCTGCCGCTGCTGAGCCTGTGGGCGTGTGATGGACTTCAGGCGGAGCGGCCACCGCTCCTCCAGGACCCTCCGGGCGTGGAGAATCCGCAAACGCCCCCTGGCGAGGAGGAGCCGCCGCCGACGCAGCCGCCACCGGTGGACCCGCCTCCCGTCGACCCGCCGCCGGTGGACCCGCCGCCGGAGCCGCCGCCGCCCGTGCCGGAGACGGAGCGGCCCTTTGTGATGCCGCCCGTGCAGACGTCGGTGCCGCAGTACGAGCTCATCATCCCCGAAGAGACGATGCGGATGTTCGAGGCGGACCCTTGGACGCCGGAGCAGGACGGCCTCTTCAAGGCGAACGGGACGACGTACCGCGTGCAGGTGCGCCTGCGGGGCGCTTCCGCGCGCTTCTTCCCGAAGAAGAGCTGGAACGTGAGCTTCGAGGACGGCGTGCGCTTCGAGGGGAGGACGTCACTCAACCTCGTGGCCGAGTACGCGGACGCGACGCTGCTGGCGGAGAAGATTGCCTTCGACCTGCTGGAGGCCATGCGCGTCCCCGCGTCGAAGGGCACGCTGGTGCGGCTCAACGTCAACGGCGTGTACCAGGGCGTGTTCCTGGAAATCGAGCAGGTGAACAAGGCCTTCCTGCGAGCGCACTCCTACGCCGACACGGATGGAACCATCTACCGGTGTGGCTGGAAAGACTGCGAATTCAAGATGGTGAAGGTGCCGTACCAGGGTGACTGGGCGAAGAAGACGAACGAGTCCCAGCCGGACGACAAGCTCTGGGAGATGGTGGGCGCCATCAACCACACGCCCGAGCCCCAGTTCGTCAGCGAAATGGAGAAGCGCTTCGAGCTGGAGCACTACCTGCGCGCCATGGTGATGGACGCGCTGATGTCCAACAACTACGTGGAGGACTCGGAGAGCTACTTCATCTACGACCGCGCGGTGGCGAAGTGGTCCTACGTCCCGTGGGACCTCAACAACGTGGACTCGCGCTGGTGGTACCCCATCAGCGTGGAGGACATGAGCCAGAGCACCAGCAACATGCGCCACCCGCTGTTCAGCTTCACCCTCATCGACGCCTGGGTGGCGAAGATGTACGAGCAGCGCAAGCTGGAGACGGCCTCGTACCCCGGCTACCTGCCGGTGTTCTCCAACCTGGCCACCCGCGTGGTGATGAACCCCGTGCTGCGCGCGCGGCTGGAGGCGCGGCTGGACAAGGCGATGGACGAGCTCTTCACCAGCGAGGTGATGGACGCGCACATCGACACGCTGCACGCGCTCATCGACCCGCACATGCGTGACGACCCCTTCATGGACTACGGCCGCTTCACCGCGGGCCGCACCTACCTGAAGCGCTACGTGCGCGAACGCCGCAACTTCATCTTCCAGGAGCTGGAGCGGCTCGCGCAGCAGCGGCCCACGCTGGTGCTGGAGGCCGTCCACCCGCGCGAAGGTTGGGTGGAGGTGGGCAACCGCACGTCGGCGCCCCTGTCCCTGGCGGGCATGGTGCTGACGACGCAACTGCGCGTCAGCCTGGCGCAGAGCCCCGGCCACCTGCCCACGCAGGTGCGTGCCCCCATCGGCGCGGTGCTGCCGGAGCTGACGGTGGCCCCGGGGCAGCGCGTCCGCCTCAACGCCGCGCAGCTAGGCATCCAGATGCCCGCCAGCGGCGAGATTGGCCTCTTCGACGGGCGCTCCGTGGTGGGCGTGAAGGACCTGCTCTTCTACGGCGACGTGGGCGCGGGCAAGCGCTACGAGCGCGGCTCGCGGGGCTGGGAAGTGCGCTGAGCGCGGCGGCGAGCCACACCTGAGCGCGGCGCTCCTGTCCTCGGGGGCGCCGCGCTGCGTTTCAGGGCCGCATGCGGACCTCCAGCGTCCGCTTCGCGCTCAGTCCCCGGTCATCAGTGACGAGAATCTCGTGGGAGCCCACGGACGGCGTCCACCACACGCGCTCATCGGCGCGCGCCGTCCCCAGCAGGGCCCCGTCCACGAACCACGTCAGTGCCCGCTCGTGTGAGGCCTCCGCCTCCAGCGGCACCTCCTGCTGTGAGGCCGGGACACCGGGAATCAGCACGGCCACATGTCCCGGCGCGGGGGAGACAATGGACGGGGCCGCGCGCGCGCCCCCGGGCTCGCAGCCAGGCGCGGCGGCGGGCGGCTCCGGCAGGCGCCGGTGCTGCTCCTCCAGCCAGCGGCGGATGGTGGCCGGCCAGGTCACATACACCCGCGTCTCCGTCTTTCGCCCCGTCCGGCACATGGGCCCCACCGACAGCCCCGTGGCCATGTCCACCTCCACGTGCTGGTGGTACGGGCAGCGCGCGGTGGGCACCGCTGAGCGCCGCGCGTAGACGTGCTTGCGCTGCACGCAGGCGTCCGTCGGCAGGTGGCCCGAATAGGCGCAGACCTCCACCACGGCCAGGTCATCAGGCGGATTCACGCTCTCGTCCGGCAGGTTGAGGCCGCGCGGGCCCACGCCCTCCAGGATGTCGAACAGCACCGGCCCCGCCGCGTCAGCGCCCACCAGGTGCACGCTGGGCGTGTGATTGAAGTTCCCCAGCCAGACGACAGCCGTGTGCCGGGGCCCCGAGCCCGCCGCCCACGCGTCGCGGTGGCCGAAGCTGGTCCCCGTCTTCCAGTGCACGCGCGCCGGCATGCCCGTCAGCCGACGGCGTGCCGGGAAGTCCGGCCGGTCCTTCAGCGACAGCGCCTGGCGCGTCAGCCAGGCCGCGCCAGGGGACAGCACCTCCACCGGTGCGGCCGCCTTCTCGTCCAGCAGAAGCCGCAGCGGCGGCGCGCGTCCATCCCCCGCCAGCGCGACGTAGACGCCCGCGAGTTCCAGCGGCGTCAGCTCGATGCCGCCCACCGCCGCGGACAGGCCGTAGTACCCGGGCTCCTGCACCAGGCTCGTGACTCCCGCCGCTTGCAGGGCGCCCAGGAAGCGCTCCACCCCCACGCGCTCCAAGAGCCGCACGAAGGGCATGTTGAGCGACTGGGACAGCGCGTACTCCAGGCGCACCAAACCCTGGAAGCGGCCGTCGAAGTTGCGCGGCGCATAGCCGCCGTAGGCCGTGGGCACGTCCGCCACCAGGTGCTCCGGCCCCACCATCCCCAGGTCGATGCCCATGGCATACAGCAGGGGCTTGAGCGCCGAGCCCGGCGAGCGCGGCGTGGCGAAGCCGATAATCTGCCCGCCGTGCTTCTGGTCGAAGAAGTCGAAGTTGCCCACCAGCGCGAGCACCTCCGCCTGCTGCCGGTCCACCACCACCGCCGTCCCGTTGTAGATGCCTCGCGGCGCCAGGCCCACCGCCGCGTCCCGCATCAACCGCTCCACCATCCGCTGCGTGCCTGCATCCAGCGTGGTGCGCAACCGGGCATTCGCCGGCCGCTGCGTGCGCAGCCACACCGCCACGTGTGGCGCCTCACGAGGAAAGGGCTTCAGGTCCGTGGGCACAGGCGTGTCGCGCACCTCGCGCAGCACCGTCTCCGCCGACACGCGGGCCGCCTCGGGCCCTCGGGGAAGCGCCTCCACGTCTAGCAGCCTTCGCGCCACGCCGTCCCGCGCCGACTTCAACCGGGCCGTGTTCTGCGCCGTGGGGAAGCGCCGGTTCGGGTTCTGCGGTACCGCCAGCAGCGTGGCAATCTCCGCGGGGCTCAGGTTCGCCGCCGTGTGGCCGAAGTACGTCAGCGCGGCCGCCTCCACGCCTTCGACGTTGCGCCCGTACGGGACGAACTGGAGATAGGCCGCGAGCACCTCCTGCTTGGACAGCCGCACCTCCAGCTGCATCGCCCGGAAGGACTCGATGACTTTCGACGTGAAGGTGCGGGGCCGCGGCTCCAGCACGCGGACCAACTGCATCGTCAAAGTCGAGGCGCCGGACACCCGCCGCCCCGTGGACAGGTTGCGTGTCGCCGCGCGCAGCACCGCCAGCGGGTCCACGCCCGGGTGGTGGAAGAAGCGCTTGTCCTCCAGGGCCAGCAGGGCCTGGACATAGTCCGGGTCCACGCGCTCCAGTTGCGTGGGGATGCGCCAGCGCTCGTCCGGGGCCAGGAAGACGTGGGCCGGCGTGCCGTCCCGGTACTCCATCACCACCGATGCGGGCGCGAAGAGACGGGCCGGCAGGGGCACGCGCCAGGCGGCCACCCACGCGGCCACCGTGAGGCCGAGCAACCCCAGGCCGACGGGCAAGAGCTTCCGGGTGATTCGACGGGCACGACTCATGAGACGGTGAATCCCAGGCATATACTCCGCGCAATGAATGCCTTTGAAATCGACGCCATCCTGACGTCCATTCTCGACGACCGGCGGCTGACCCCCACCGAGCGGCAGGCGTTGCAGTCCGTCCTGGCGGAGCGGCGGGCTGGCGAGGCCCTGCTCACCCTCTTCCGCTCCCGGGCCTTCGCCCTGGCGCGAGCGTCGATGAAGGACGCGCGCTCCCGGGAGATCATCTCCTGGCTGGAGGAGACGGTGCAGGCGCTGCACGCGCCCCAGCCCGAGCAGACGTCGCGCATGGAAGCGCACTTCTCTCCGGGTGAGGGGCCGCTCAACGCCATCGTCCAGCAAATCCAGTCGGCACGCGGCTCCATCGACGTCTGCGTCTTCACCGTGACGGATGACCGCATCACCCGCGCGCTGCTGGACGCCCATCGGCGCGGGGTGCGAGTGCGAATCGTGAGTGACGATGACAAGGCCATGGACCCGGGCTCCGACATGGAGCGGCTGGGGGACGCCGGCATCCCCATCCGCCTGGACAGGACGTCCGCGCACATGCACCACAAGTTCGCCGTGTTCGACCGGCTGCGGCTGGTGACGGGCAGCTACAACTGGACGCGCTCGGCCGCCGAGTACAACCACGAGAACGTCCTGGTCTCCGACGACGCGCGGCTGGTGCAGCCCTTCAACCGCGCGTTCGACGCGCTGTGGGAGACGCTCGACTAGGAGCGTCTCCCCGCGCCGCGCGCTACAGCAGGTTGTCCTTCCACGGCCCGGACACCTGAATCGTCCGGCCCGGCTCACGCGCCCACAGGCGCGGGTCATACATGGCCTCCGCCTCCGCCGACGGCAGGGTAAAGGCACCCGCCGTCACCGCGCGCACCGCGTAGACGACCTTCTTCGACTCGCGAGGCCCCAGGCTGCCGAAGACCTCCATCCGGTCATCGCGGATGTTCACGTAGTCCGCGGACCACAGCGACGCCGGGTCCACCCAGTCGGTGGAGCCACCCCGGCCCAGGCGCGCGTTCTCGATTTCCCAGCCCGCCGGCAGCCGGTCCACCAGGGCGATGTTCTGCACGCGCTCGCCCGTCGTGTTGCGAATCTCCAGCTCCACGTAGACGAGGTCCGCCAACGCCACCGGGGCCTGCCCCATGGCCAGCACCGTGCCGTCCAGCTTGCGCCAGGTGCGCGTGAGCGCCAGGCCCTCGCCGCCCGTGCGGGGCTTGCTGTCCGAGCGCACGCCCTCACTGCTGAGCACGAGGTACAGCCGGCCCTCGTCCTTGGACGTCACCTCCAACTGAAGGCCCTGCCGCTCGCTGGCGCGGGCCAGGGACCACGTCCGGTCCGACGAGCGCACCGTCTTGTCCTGCACCGGCGTCATGACCTTTCCGTCCGCCTTGAGCACCGGCGCGGAGAACTGGGTGGACGTCCCTTGCAGCCGCTTGCCCAGGCCGGTGATGCCCCACACCAACTCCTGCGTCGTGTACCAGCCGCTGGAGTGCGCCTGGAGCGATTCGGCCACCATGCGCGCCAGCGGCTCACCCGCCGCGTCCTTGCCGAACAAGTCCTGGAAGGTGCTGAGCATGAAGCCGCGGCGGCGCCGGTCGGAGTAGAAGGACCAGTCGTTCTTCCGCTCCTCGGTGACGGGCGACAGGTCGGGGTTGCGCAGCTCCTTCTCGTAGCGCCGGTCGCCCGACAGCCACAACGAGGCCTTGAGCATGTAGTCACGCTCCTGCTCCTCGCCCGTGAGCGCCTTCTGCTTCGCCCGCTCCGCCAGCGCGTCCACCATCTTCTGCACACGCGCCTTGCGGCCCTTGCCGGCCACGGAGAGGACGTAGTGCATGTAGGCCTCCGCGCTGTCCGTGTACATGTCATCGCGGCCCTGGCGGCTCTCGAACTTGTTCAGCTCGGTGGACATCCACGTGAGCGCGTCGTTCAGCCGGTCCTGCGGCACGGGGTACTTCAGCTTCTGCGCGTCCAGCAGCATGTGCGTGGCGTACGCCGAGCCCCAGCCCACCGGCTCCGTGGCGCCCGGCCAGTAGCCGAAGCCGCCCGACGGCGTCTGCATGGCCAGGATGCGGTTGATGCCCGACAGCACCATGTCGCCCACGGTCCCGCCCTGGGTCAGCGTGGGGTCCACGTCGTTCACCAGCTCGGACACGTACAGCAACGGACGGGTGGCGGACGTCGTCTGCTCCACGCAGCCGTAGGGGTAGCGCGCCAGGTACGCGAGGTGCTGCAGCGAGCGCGCGTACGGATTGGCCGTCACCCACAGCGTGGAGCGCTCCGTCGTGGGCACCCAGCCCTGGAGGTACTGCGAGACGTCCGTCGTCCCCTGCGCCAGTTCAATCTGCTGCACCAGGCGCTCGCGCGGGCCCGCCGGAGACAGCGGCACGTCCAGCGACTCGCTCGAGGTGTAGCCGCCGCCCTCCACCGTCACCGACAGCCGCGCCGCGCCCACCGCCTGCACCGCGCGGGCCTGGAAGACGAAGGTGTGGGACTTGCCGTCCGCCACCCGCGCCGTGCCCTCGCTCTTGCCCAGCAGTTGAAGCGGCGAAGTGGCCGCCGCGGGCATCACCAGCCCTGGCACCGGCAGTGACTCCGCGTTGAGCGTCACCTTCACGTCCTGCGCCTTGCCGGACAGGTTGGTGACGAAGACGGGCACCTGGATTTCGTCGTGCTGCGTGAGGAAGCGAGGCAACGTCGTCTGGAGCACCAGCGGGTCGCGCACCAACACCTGCGCGCTGGCGCGGCCAATCCGCTGCGGGCCCGCCGTCACCGCCATCACCCGCACCGCGCCGCGGTACTGGGGCAACTTGAAGGGCACGCGCAGCTTGCCGTTGGCCGGCACCGGCAGCAGGCCGCTCCACAGCGCCACCGGCTTGACGGGCTGCACACGGCCATCCGCGCCGCCCTCGCCGTCACCACCCGTGGAGCGGGACGCGCCGCCCGGCGGCACCAGCAGCGTCCAGCCCAGCGTCTCGTAGGTCTCCACGCCCAGCGCCCGCCGGGTGAAGAGCTGCTTCTGCGGGTCCGGGCTCTGGAAGCGCGTGAGGGAGAGGATGCCCTCGTCCACCACCGCGATGGTGGCGAAGGTGGGGCCTTCCTGCGGGCCCAGCTCCAGGTCCACCGTGAGGGTGTCGTTGGAGCGAACCTCCTTGGGCACGTTCATCGTCACCGACTGCGTGTACTCCACCGGTTCCAGCGTGACGCTGCCCACGCCGAAGGCGCGGTCGGGCATGAAGGCCTCGGCGGACTCCAGGTGCGGGTCCTTCACCAGGAAGGCGCTCACGTACACGTTGGGCGCGAAGGCGGACGGCGTGAAGCTCCACGTCACCTCGCCGGGCTCCACCGCCACCCAGTGGGAGGCGAGCACGCGGTCCGTCTCCGCGGTGAAGAGCATCCGGCCCTTGTAGGGCGACTTCAGCTTCACGGTGATGGCCTGTCCCACGCGGCCCTTGGCCGGCAGCGCCAGCTCCAGCGAGGTGGGCTTGAGCGGGCGCGGCGTCTGGTCCACGCGCGAGCCTTCCCCCCACCAGTAGTAGCGGCCCTCCCCTTCCAGCTCCAGGTCCGTCTGGGCCCCACCCGAGCGCACGCGCACGATGTAGCCCGCGGAGTCCGCGCCCGGCGTCACGTCCAGCGAGAAGCGGCCGTCCTTCACCGCCACCGTGGAGCGGCCCTCACGCACCGGGCGCAGGTAGCGCTGGTAACGCTCGTAGCCCTCGTTCTCGTCGTAGAAGGAGCCGTACTCCTCCTCCAGGCGCAGGAACTCCACGTCCACCGTCTTGGGCGTCTTGTCCGAGGCGGTCAGCAGCTTGCCGTCCCAATCCACCACCACGCCCTTCACCGTGAAGGGCTTGCCGGCCTTCACCTTGCCCGTACTGCCCTGGAGGCCCACGTAGTACGCCTCCGGGTGCACCGGCACCGTCACACTGCCCAGGGTGGAGCGGCCGCTTCCCGACTCGAAGACGCTGGCCAGCGCGCTCAGCGCCCCGGCGCCTCGCAGGGCCCCCATGGCGCCCTGGGCCGGGCAACGAAGGACGGCCTGTCCCTTCGCGTCCAGCGTGCCCTGCACCTGGCCCAGCGTGACGGGGCGGGGCTCGCTGCCGTCCTGGCGCCACAGCCCGTAGGCGTACTGCGCGTTCTCCTTCGGCTTGAAGGCGGACGGAATCAACCGGCACGTCAGCTCCACCGGGCTGCCCTCCGCCGAGCCGCCGAAGAGGTACGCGGCCTCCACGCCCACCGGGACTTCGTCCCCCTGGAGGTAGCCGGCCTGCTCCGTGCGAGCCTCCACCTTCATGCGCTCCGGGACGAACTCCTCCACGCTGACGGAGTAGATGGCCACTTCGCGGTCCGCCACATTCAGCACCACGCGGTAGCTGCCCGTGTCCTGGAAGGATTCGAAGGGCAGGTCCAGCGTCACCAGGCCCGCCTCGTTCGTCTTCAGCGACACCTTCTTCAGCTCGCGCTCACGCGGGTCCACCACCACCAACTCCACGGGCATGCCCGCCGGCGGTGCCTTGTCATCCTGGCCCCGCAGCACCGCGGCGATGTGGGCCGTGTCGCCCGGGCGGTAAACGCCCCGGTCCGACCACACCGACGCGCGGTAGGCCTTCTCCGAACGGTAGGGCTCGCCATGCACGTCCGCGTTGGCAATCTCCGTCTTCAGCTCGCTGTACTTGAGGTACGTCAGCTCCTCGCCGTCACGGGCGATGAGCGCGAAGGGCACGCTGTCGTCGACGCCGGGCGCGGGCACCTGGAGCCGGCAGCCATCCGCCGCCACCGTGGTGCAGCGGGCCACCGACTCGCCGCTCTTCTTCACCAGGGAGACTTCCACGCCCGACAGCGGCTCGGTGCTCTCGATGCCCAGCGCCCACACCCAGACTTCACCGGCGCCGTTGGAGCCCGGCGCGGCCTCACCGCGCTTGGCCACCAGGCTCAGGTTGGTGAGGAGGATGCGGCTGGCCGCCGCGTGGTGGCTCTGCCTCGCGGTGATTTCCACCAGGCCCTTCGTGTTCGCCGGCACCAGGCTGGCCACGTCCACGTAGGTGGTCGCCAGCGTGTCCGGCTGCGACTTGAGCGCCAGCGTCCGCTTCGCCACCACGTTGGAGGTGCGCTCGTCCGCGCGCTCGCGGTAGTCATCGCTCATCCAGAAGACGAGGTTCTCCGGCGGCACGTTGCGGACGGTGAGCTCCACCGAGTCCAGGTTGAGGTGCTGCAACGGCAGGTTGCGCCATGCGCTACGCGGCAGGTAGCGGCCGGAGGTGGCGAAGGAAAGCTGCGGCGAGCGCGCGGGGACGGCGAAGGCCTCCTCGTAGGTGGCCAGCAGCATGCCGCCGCCCACCGAGGACGTGCCCGCGTCGATGCGCAGCGCGTAGGAGCCGCGCTTGAAGTCACCGAAGATGCGGAAGCCGCGGCGGGACGGCGCGACGGAGACCTTGACGGCGGGCGTCAGGTGGATGGCCTCCGCGGCGACGCCGTCATCCAGCGTGCAGCCCTTGTTGCGGTGGTCCCAGTAGTACGGGTCATACCCTTCCGTCTCGCGCGGGGAGGGCGGCTCGGCGCCGTCCACGTCCCGGCAGCTCACCTCGATGTAGAAGCCCGTGGTGCCCTGCTCCACCGAGGCGCGGGTGATGTCCATTCGCTTGCCGGCGCGGAGCTCGAACGCGCTGCGCGCGGCGGGGGCCGTCGCCTTCGCCTGCGACGCGGCGGGCAGTCCCGCCTGGAGGCTGAAGTCGACCGTGCGGCCCTGCTTCAGCAGCCCGCTGGTCAGCTGCGCGCTGACGACGTTGCGCGTGGTGGGAAGGGTGCGCCACTTCACGTCCCCCACGGCCTGCCCACCCACCCGGAAGCCCGCCCGCGAGCGCACCGCGGCGATATCCACGGGACCGGAGAAGACGACCTCCACCTCCACGCGGCCCTTCGCCGTATCGAGCTGACGCGGCACCATCCGGACGAACTGGAAGGGCGGCGTGGTGAACGTGTGCGACCAGTCCCCTACCGCGGCCGGCTTCACCACGCCCGAATCCAGCCCGACCGACGCCAGCGAGACGGCGTACTTCGTGTCGAAGGCGAAGCCCGCCCCCGACGGCTTGAAGGTCAGCGTGGACGGGGAGGACCAGGAGAGGCTGCCCGGCACCTCCGGAGTGATGGTCACGACGGTGTCCTTCAACACCGAGCCATCGTTGGGGCGCACCTCCCGCGGGAACTCGATGACGATGTCCTGCGGCAGCACGTCGCTGGTGGAGACCGCGCGGACGACGGGCGTCAGCAGCTCGGGCGCGGGGGGCGTCGGCGCCTGCACCACGGCCGTCCCTGAATCCGCCGGCTGCGCGGCGACGGGCGCCTGGGGCTGCGACGCGGGCGGCTCGGTGGACTCCTGTTCCTTTTTGCAGCCTGCGAGCGTGGCGCTCACCAACATGGCCGCGAGGAGCCAGCGCGAGCGTTTCGCCCACGATGGCCGCTGCGTGACGACGGACTGCGAACCCATGATTCCTCCAGAAGATGACGCGTGTTCTTCACAAGGCGTGCCGGACGAGGACACGCCGAGGAAGAGAGGGCTGTGGTCAGGCACCCGCGGCCCTGACGCGTCCCCCGCGCGTCAGCGGACCCGCAGGGTGTCCAGTGAGCCACACCGTCCGTGGCTCCTGGGCGCCTGCGAAGGCTTTCGAGACCCACAGGCTAGCGGAGTCCGCGACGCGGCGGGACCTCCATCCGCGGTCCTCAGGCTGCGAGAAACCGCTAAGGTGCCCCGCGCATGGTGCTGCCTGTCCGATTCGTCCTCATGCGCCCCCGCAACGCGGAAAACCTGGGCGCCGCCGCCCGGGCCTTGAAGAACTGCGGCCTGTCCGACTGGGTCTGGGTCCGCCCGGAGGTGGAGGATTTGGAGCCGGCGCGAAGGCTCGCCGTCCACGCCGGGGACGTGCTGGACGCGGCGCGGCGCGCGGACACGCTGGAAGAGGCCGTGGCGGACTGTGTCTGGGTGGTGGGGACCAGCTCGCGCAAGGTCGAAGGCAAGCGCCGGCTTCCCCCGCGCGCGGTGGGTGAGGAACTGGTGGCCCGGGCGCCCCAAGGGCCCGTGGCGCTCGTCTTCGGTGACGAGCGCAGTGGACTCACCAACGCGGAGGTGGAGCGCGTGCATGACTTGTCCGCCGTGCCGACCGCGCCCGAACAGCCCTCCATCAACCTGGCGCAGGCCGTGCTGCTGTACGCCTACGAGGTCCGCGTGGCGATGCTGGAGGCCGCCGCCACGCCGCCCGGCCCGCTGCCCGCGGCGGCCACGGACGCGGAGCTCACGCAGGTGGAGTCCACGCTGGAATCCGTCCTCACGACGGGAGGCTTCCTCGTGGACGCCCAGCCGGGCCGCACGGCGGTGAGGGACTTGTTCGCACCGCTGCGGCGCTCACGGCTGACGCGGAAGGAAGCCCGCTTGTGGCTGGCTGCGCTGCACAGCCTCCGCAAGCGTCAGCCCGCGCCCTAGACGGAGCGCGGTTTCTGGGGCAGCCCCGTCCCCTTCCCCACGCCAATCCCCCCGGAGCCGGACGTCGGCGGCCCCTTGCGCCCTGCCATGCGCACCGCGCCCCAGGCGAGGACAGCGGCGGCCACGACCAGCAGCAGGACCCACAGCCACGTGGATTGGGCGGGCGCGGGCTCCCCGCCAATGGGCGCCCGCGCCCGTGACTGGGCGAGCGCGAGAACGGGGACCAGGAGCGTCAGGTATGGAATCCGGGTGCGCATGTCCGGAAGGTGTCCACCGGCGCACGTTCCTGCCCGCAATCCCGAAGGGCCACGTCGGCCGCGTGGCCACGGACCGGCCGGGCGGGCGGCCCCGTTCAGGCGGCTTCATCGCGACAGCGCCTCCAGGGCCCGTTCAAGTCCCGCC